>JANXQE010000058.1 GCA_025356925.1 Limisphaerales bacterium
AGGGTGCCGGTGTTGGCCAGCCGATCCAGTTGGCGGATCTGCTGCGCAAACCGCCCGCTCGAGCTCAGTGAATGCAGGGTCACCACGACTGCGGAGTTGTTCGGGATGGACTTGAGCGGCAAAGCAACGATGTGGGCAAAACCAGCCCCGTGTTGGTTTGGGATAGTCAAGGGCGGCCCGGAGCCGGGTTTGCCGGAAGCCAGGACCTCACGAGCGAGTTTGGAAACCCCGGCAGGCAACCTCTCGATTGGGACCTCGGAGCCCTGGTCTTTGGAAAATCCAAGAATCTGGCTAGCCTCCGGGCTGAGCGTCGCGACCCCGGTCTTGCCGTCATAGAGAAGGACCCCGGAGAGTAAGCACGCGCCCCAGGCATTCTCGAAACTGGGTCCTGACTGCCTTTTTCCTGTCTCGCCCGGCTCGTTCATATGACGTCAAACCGTTTGGTCAGGGCTCTGCAGCCCGTCCGCGTCCCGTGCCGCGACTGGCGCCCTCGCGGCGCCTGTGGGCTCAAATCCAACGCAGCGTGCCCCAGGTCCCAGTGATGGATGAGTCTAAGTCGGATCTTGATTGACAGCAACTGAGAAAACGAAACGGGGCGGTTTTTGGGCTCGCAATTAAGCCGGGTAATCGAGATCAGCAGCAAAGCTGAAACTCAACGCGTGCAAACACACCTCGGTCCGCCAGCGTCGCTTCGGCTCCGTCTCGGCTGGTCCAGTTTACCGCTGGGCCGCCTTCAGGGCCTGGTCGATGTCCGCCTTGATGTCGGCGGGATCCTCCAATCCGATGGAGAGGCGCACATAATCGGGAGTCACACCGGTGGCGGCCTGCTCCTCAGCGCTTAATTGCTGGTGGGTGGTCGAGGCCGGATGAATGACCAGGCTTCGGGCATCGCCGATGTTCGCCAGGTGGGAAAGCATTTTGACCGAGTTAATAAATTTCTTTCCAGCTTCGAGTCCACCTTTGATGCCGAAACCGAGAATGCCGCCGAAGCCGCGTTTGAGATATTTGGCGGCCATTCTGTGGTTTGGATGCTCAGACAGCCCGGGATAGGTGACCCAGTTTACTTGCTTATGCCGGTGGAGAAATCGGGCGATCTCCAGGGCGTTGCTTGAATGCCGTTGCTGCCGCAACGGGAGGGTCTCCAGGCCTTGCAGGAACAGAAATGAATTGAACGGGCTTAGGCACGCGCCGATATCCCGCAGCAACTGCACGCGTGCTTTGATGACGAAGGCCACGTTGCCAAGACCGGGAAAGTCTCCGAACACTTCCCAGAACTTAAGCCCGTGATAGCTCGGGTCGGGCTCGGTGAACTCGGGGAACTTGCCGTTATTCCATTTGAATTTGCCTGAATCCACGATCACGCCGCCAATCGAGGTGCCATGTCCGCCGATGTATTTGGTCGCCGAAGCAACGATGATGTCCGCCCCATGTTCGATTGGCCGAACGAGGCTGACCCCGATGGTATTGTCCACCACCAACGGGACACCTGCCTCATGGGCGATTTTGGACAGCGCCCCAAAATCAGGAACGTCCAGCTTGGGATTACCGATGGTCTCGGCAAACAGAGCGCGCGTCCTAGCCGTAATGGCCTTGCGGAAGGCCTCGGGCTTGCCCGAGTCCACAAATTTCACCGTGCGGCCCAGCTTGGGAAGCGTGTGGTGAAACAGTTGGTAGGTGCCACCATAGAGGTTGTTAGCGGAAACGATCTCGTCCCCCACTTGGGTGATGTTCAGCAACGCGAGGGTGGTAGCGGCCTGGCCGGAGGCAACGCCCAAAGCGCCGGTGCCGCCCTCCAACGCGGCCATGCGCTGCTCGAATACATCCGTCGTCGGATTCATGATCCGGCTATAAACATTGCCGAATTCTTTCAGCGCAAACAGGTTGGCTGCGTGCTCGGTATTCTTGAAGACGAATGAGGTCGTCTGGTAAATGGGTACGGCGCGCGCGCCGGTGGTCGGGTCGGGGACTTGGCCGGCGTGGAGTGCCAGGGTACTTAGGTTCTGGGATGGCTTGCTCATGAATGCCGCCAGCATGACAAGCTGCCCTGTTTAATCAAGCTGGGAGATGTGAACAATTTCGTTGCGGGGCACCTCAGATCCCGACAACAATCAAATCGCAATGAAAACCCTCCTCGACCGACGACAATTTCTGAAACTAGCCTCGGTGGCGTCACTGACGGCGCCGCTAACGCTGTCCTCCGCCTGGGCCGGCCGCCCAAAAGGTCCAAACGATCGCATCACCCTTGGGTTTATTGGCAACGGCACGCAAGGCCGGGGCTTGCTCAACAACTTTCTCAACCAGCCGGATACTCAGGTCCTGGCGGTCTGTGACGTCGACACGACCCGGCGTGAGCACAACCGGAAGACCGTCGACGAGTTTTACACCATCAAGCAAGACAAAGATTATAAAGGTTGCGCCGAGTACAAGGAGTTCCACGATTTGCTCGCGCGCAAAGACATCGACGCGGTAGTCATCGCCGTGCCGGATCACTGGCATGCGCTCGTCGCTATTGCGGCCTGCAAGGCAGGCAAAGACGTTTATTGCGAGAAACCGCTGTCACTGACGATCCACGAAGCGCGCGCGATGGTCAAAGCAGCACGGAAATACGACCGTGTGTTCCAAACCGGCTCGATGCAGCGGTCGATGAGTGAATTTCGCAAGGCTTGCGAACTGGTGCGCAACGGGCGCATCGGCAAAATCAAACAGGTGATCGTCGACGTAGGCGGCCCGTCTCGGCCTTGCGATTTGCCTGAGGAACCGCTGGAGCCCGGGCTAAACTGGGATATGTGGCTTGGCCCGGCGCCGCTACGCCCCTACAACTCGATTCTCAGCCCGCGGGGGGTGCATAAGCATTTTCCGGACTGGCGCAACTACCGTGAATACTCCGGGGGCATGATGACCGACTGGGGCGCGCACCACTTTGATATCGCCCAATGGGGTCTGGGTATGGACGACAGCGGGCCGGTGGAGATCATCCCGCCCGAAGATCCCAAAGCCACCAAGGGCCTGCGGTACCTCTATGCCAATGGTGTGGAAGTGCTCCACGGTGAGAGCGGCGGGGTGCTGTTCATCGGTTCGGAAGGCACCATTTTGGTGAACCGCGGCAAGTTCGAGGCGACTCCCAAATCGATTGCCGAAGAACCTCTCGGCGCCAATGCCATCCACCTGTACAACAGCTACAGTCACACAAAGGATTTTCTGGATTGCATGCGCTCTCGCAAGCGCCCGATCTGCGATGTGGAAATCGGGTGCCGCTCGGTGACCGTTTGCCACCTCGGCAACCTGGCCTACTGGAATCACCGCCATCTCAAATGGGATCCAGCCAAGGAACGGTTTGTGGGCGATGCGGAAGCCAACCAATGGCTGGACCGCCCGAAACGCGGTCCGTACAAGGTTTAGGAGACAATCGGCAACAGCGGGTCGAGGGCGATGGCATCGATCAATCCGTTGTGCATGGCCTCCTGTGCGTTGAATTCAACGCCTTGCGTCAGCCATCGCAGGACCTCAGCTTCGGACTTCGACGTGTCATTAACCAGGATCTGGACCAGCAGCTTGAGGTAGGATTCATGGAGTTCGGCGCTCTCGTCGCCGGAGGTTTCGTTCTTGATCCCGAGCGAAAAATGAGCAGCGGGATCCGCGGTGCGGAACCCTTTCAGGCCGTGGGCCGCGATCACTGCGGCGGCGCCGCCGATCGCTCCGCGAGAAAATGTGACGACCGGGCTGCGGATGCCATTCATCGTCGAGATAACGCTGAGGGCTTCAGCCACCGACCCTCCGGGCGAGTCGATGTAGGTAATAATGGGCTTTTGGCGATCCTCAGTGGCGAGGACGAGCAACCGGGCGATACAGCAACTCGCGAGTTGGTTGGTGATCGTTCCGCGAAGTGGGACACGCCTTTCCAACAATCTGCCCGTCAACAAACCCGTCGAACGCCTTCGTGACATATTAGCTCTCGTCTGAGTCATTTACTTCCGACACACCACAGCTTAACGAGCTTACAGGCATTACTCAAGCAGCGCGATAACTGGATTGCTTTTTGTTCCGAGGAGAATAGGTTGGAGCAAAGCTCATCCCAAACCGAAAACCCACAACAGTGACTGGGGCCAAAAACACTTCAACCAATGAATCCACTATTCTTTAAGGAAGTAAACGGGTATTTCGATCCTAATCGAGCACAGTTGAACCTCGGTTGCGCCCGACAGGTCAGCATTGTCGCCGGGGTTGAAACCGGTCAACTGGTGGGCGGCCTTAAGACCCTGGAGGCGGTTGGTCAGTACGCCACGGAGTGCGGCGCCCGCTCCATGATGATTTCAAACTACTTGCTGAACGGACCCGGGCACGGTGAAAACGGCCACATCGTTTTTCGGGATCCGCGGGAAGTGAAGCAGGTTCTGGCCGCGCTGGGAGTCGTGGCTCCCGCCATAAGCGCGCATTGCGCCGCCTACGCTCATCTCAGCGCAAAATGGGGCCTCGAGTACGCCGAGAAATTTGTCCCGGCGCCGGTTCTGGCCAAAGGAGCGCAATACGTCGAGGACTGGTCTGAGGAATACCTTCTGGGGCTAATGGAAAACGGCACCGCGGCCGGGATTCATATTTATGGCTGGTTTTGGGGATTGTGGGGGAACCCGGTGCTTCACGGCGGCTATCCATGGGTATTCGGCTGGGAGAACATGATGGCCGAGGGCCTGACCAGGTTCCAGGACAAGACCGAAAAAATCCGGGCTCGGGCGAACCGGCTGGGCGCGTATCTCGCACACGAGCTCCACCCGGCGACCGGGGCGATTTGTGCCCGCGACTTCGGGTTGCTGCTTCTGGCGACCGATTATGATAAATGCCTGAGCGTCTGGGGCGACCCGAGCCATTGCTGGGCGGGGGAAACCTGGACTCGGCGGTTCACGAGTCCGTTCGTGGCGCCGCGGGTGGTCGGGAGCCATGCCAAAAACTTCAAATTCCTGGAGGGCGCATCGACCTTGATGATTTCAGAGGATTGGGCGCAGCGCGGACATCAATTCTGCGGCCATGGAGAAGGAGAAGTGAACCTGGAAAGTTACACCAAGATGCTCCTGGCCATCGGCGCCGGCGATCGATTCTGCGCCATCATGGGTGGCGATGTCATGCCGATGTACAGCGAGGCAGAAGACAGTATCCTGCCATTAACGGCCCCGACGGCGAATTTGCTCGGCGCGTGCAGTGCCGGGATCAAATGGGTCAACGATCATCTCACCGGCATGTCGCTCACCACCACGACGTTCACCGACACTATGGGCAGCGCCAAGCCGGCGGCGGTGAAGTGACTCGATGACGATCCCGACGCGGCTGCAACTCGGCTTGCTGGCCTGGCTTTGGCTGGCCGGCACGAGCGCCTGGGCCCAGGGGAATTCGGAATGGAGCAATTTAAGTTCACCCTGGCCAGCGACCGACGCGCTGGGACGTGCGTTGCCGGGGTCCTCAGAGGTCGGTCCGCCGCGGTCGGACCGGTGGGTCGGCATCTTCTATTTCCTCTGGCACAATGAGCCAGGCGCCAGAAGTCCC
This sequence comes from Limisphaerales bacterium, assembly GCA_025356925.1. Classification (GTDB taxonomy): domain Bacteria; phylum Verrucomicrobiota; class Verrucomicrobiia; order Limisphaerales; family UBA8199; genus JANXQE01. The sequence continues at coordinate 5,533 of JANXQE010000058.1, forward strand.
GTGTGGGATGGCCCGTATGATATCCGCCGGATTCTGGCAAGGGATCCGGACGCTCTCAAAAAAGGGGCTTCACCGCTATGGGGAAGCATCGGGGCCAGCCATTACTGGGGAGAGCCGCTCTATGGTTATTACCGCAGCACCGATCCTTGGGTGCTGCACCGGCAGGCGCGCCTGCTGGCCGATGCGGGAATTGACACCCTCATCTTCGACACCACCAATGCGCGTTCCTACCCCGACGTCTACCTGAGGTTGTGTGAAGTCTTCCGGGAGATTCGTCGGGCGGGCGGGCGGACGCCGCAGATCTCTTTCATGGTCAATACGAAAGCGGCGGAGACTGCGCAGGAGATTTACCAGACGCTCTACAAGCCCGGGCTTTATCCCGAGTTGTGGTTCGAGTGGGAAGGCAAGCCGCTGATGATCTGTGACCCGGCGCAAGCGCCCCCCGAACTCCAGCACTTCTTCACTTTGCGCGGCGCGCACTGGCCGTTCACGCTGACCAACACGCCGCGGGCGTGGCACTGGGAAGCTACCTATCCCCAACCCTACGGCTACGTTGACGCTCCGAACAAACCCGAGGAGGTCAATGTATCGGTGGCCCAAAACCTGCGCCAGGCGGATGGTAAAGTGACCAACATGAGCTCCGGCAACGCGCGCGGACGGAGTTTTCATGAGGGCAAAGAGGAAACCGAGCCGGGAGCTGTAAACCATGGCTACAACTTTCAGGAACAGTGGAGCCGGGCTTTGCAGCTTGGCGCTCCCTTCGTGATGGTGACGGGCTGGAATGAGTGGATTGCGGGCCGGTGGGGTGAAGCGGGCGGGGCCCCCATTTTTGTCGACCAGTACAATGAAGAGTTCAGCCGTGACATCGAACCTATGAAAGGTGGGCACGGCGACAATTACTACTGGCAGTTAGTGGCGAACGTCCGCCGCTTCAAAGGTTTGACGGCCTTGCCCAAGGCGTCCCCACCCACGAGCATCCACTTGAACTCCGGCTTCGAACAATGGAAGGCCGTTGCGCCCGAGTTTCGGAAGGACGGAGGGGCGACGGTCCCCCGGGATTATGAGGGCGTGGGCGGGTTGCATTACCGGGATTCAAGTGGTCGAAATGATTTGGTGGCGTTCAAGGTCGCAAGGGATCTCAAGAACGTCTATTTTTACGCCCGGACCCGGGAGCCGATCACCCAGAGCGATGGGACCAATTGGATGTGGCTGCTAATCGATGCCGACCAGGACCCGAAGACCGGCTGGGAGGGTTATGACTACATCGTCAATCGCACCGTCAGCCGCGAAGGAAAAACCTGGATCGAGAAGAACGATGGCGGCTGGCGCTGGAAGAAAGTAGCGCAGTTGGATTTCGTGGTCAGAGGCAACGAACTGGCCATTGCCGTCCCTCGGTCGATCTTGGACCTGCCCAGAGCCAGGACCAATGTGGCCATTGATTTCAAATGGGCCGATAATCTCCAGCATCCGGGAGACCTCATGGATTTCTATATTAGTGGAGATGTGGCACCCGAAGGACGCTTTAACTACCGGTTTTTAGCCGAGTGACCAGGTTTCACAGCCAGCCAAAACATCAGACTTCTGCTGCCCACAATCAGGTCCAACCGCTTAGGCGCCGGCTGTTCGGCGCAACGAGTCATGCGGATGCTATCGGGCGGGTTGAGCCATGAGGAAAGATTCCAGAGATTGCCGGCGCAAGTCTTTAGCGGCCGCTACGCTGGTTAGACAGGCGTCCCAGTCGAAAGCGGGTCGAAGCGGAGTGGTGGAGGTGTTAGCCAGCAGCGAAGGAGGATTCGCCGCCAGTTCAGCGAAGGTTTTGCCCCAGGCCTTGGTTTTTCCGTCGTGGGTGGCCAAGCCTGTGAACTCGCTGCAGTCGGTCGCTTCGGGTTGATCATAAAAGCCCCAGTTGAGCCAGCCGCAGGCGTAAGCCGAGGAAACCTCGACCACACGACGACAATACCGGGCTTGCTGCTCCTCGGTTGCGGCCGGATGCGCACCCTTATCGAACCGGGGCTTTCCCCCTCCATACCAGCCGAACTCCGCCAGGACGACCGGCTTTCCGGGCCGCGCCACCTCGCGAACGACGCCTTGCAGATACGCCAGGTTGGCGAGTTCGTCAGCTTCGCTCCCGTACTCGTAGGCGCCGTTGGCGAAGGGGTAGAAATGGATCTCGAGAAAATCGAGGAACTTCGCTTGTCGTTCGGGTCGGAAGGCTGAGTAATAGCGAACCGAGCCGGGCAACAACGAGGGAACAGACCATTGAATCAGACCGACCGTCACCAGGGCGCCGGGATCGACTGATTTGATCGCCGCAGCCTGCCGGCGAGTCCATTCATCCGCGATTTCCTCGCGAAATGTTTGGTAGTCGAGCAGGTGGCGGCTTTTCAGGGCGTCCTTGTCGGGCGGCACTGAGAGGTGGCCCCATTCGAGGTGGTTGGTCTCGCCCCACGCACGAGCCAAAGCGTCGAGGCTCTGGTATCTTATGGCGAGCCACGCATTCCATTTGGTTCTGAGGACATCGCTATCCCAGCCGAGCTCCGGCTCGTTTTTCAAGTCGTAAGCGAAAATGACGTTCCGTCCTCGGTAACGCGCGGCAAAGAGTTTCCAGAACGATTCGAGCGCGCTAAGCGTTTTTTCGTCCTCGATGGCGACCGGTTGCCAGTTAGGTGGACCTTCCCAATGATCCGGGCCGGTGGGATGCACGTAGATGCCCGATTCCTCGGCGATGGTCAGGAACTGGTCGAATTTGGCGAGTCCCTCAGGCAGCAAAACTCCGGGGTCGGGATAAAAAGAACCGTAAGAGAGGAACACCCGGACGCAGTTAACGCCCAATGCCTTCATACGCTCGAAATCTTTGCGAGTCGAGGCCAGATCAAATTGCTTCCAGACCTGGGGCGCCCAGCCAGTGCCCGGGCGATAGTACGTCACACCAAACGGCGCAAACGAGTGGCCCTTGCCTAGCCGGAAGGTCCGGCCGTCCTCAGCTATTTGGACCTTTGGTATGGGCGGTGGCAATCCCGGCTGGGCTCGTCCCGCGTTGGGATTAATGATCAGCCAGGTCATGGACGCCAGGATTAGTTTGAGGTTGGCTGAGAAAATAGGGCGCATGGAACGTCAGGCGGGGCTTATCCGCGCCTTCACCTTGCCGAGCGTGCCTCGCTTCGTCAAAGCCAAACCCTCAACTCCGAAACGTCTCCAAAAGCGTCAACTCCGACGCTTGGTGTGTTTCCCATTCTTGTTGAGCCGCCTCGTGAGTTTCCGAGTTAATGCCTCGCTGCGCTCCGCCTGCCCTGGCAGGCCGTTTACCCCCTATTTCCAGAACTGCCACCAGCGCTTTCCTGGAGGATTCTTCCACTCCTCAAAGCGCCGGCTAATCACTGGTGCCAGCTTCTCGTAATTCTCCCAGGTGTCCGCCACATGCCAAAAACTCGGCAACCTCGCCGCCAGGGTCATTTTATAATCCGCGAAATACGCTCCCCGTTCTCCCGCCTCGCTCCGATAATAATGACTGGCGAACGCGTTGCCCTCTACGTTCAAGTCTTTCTCCGCGAACTGCTCGTTGCAGACCGCCTCGAAGAACTGTCGTCCCGTCATCTCACGTCGGCGCAATTTTGCCAGCGATTCCCCTGAGTGTTCCTCGTGAAAGCCGTTGATCAACCCATGAGACGCAGCCCAGGCCAGGAAAATCCCGATATGCGTCGCCGCATGCCCCTTGGGTAGAGGGTCAGCTTCCGAGCTGTAATCATGATCCGCTCGATCGTAGGACATAAACGAAATAGGATCCTGTTGGGTTCACAACCCAGGGCGGCGCTGCGCTTGCCCTGGGCTAAAGTATGTTGCCCTTTCAGGGCATCGGACCGATCCATCGCCGCACGGTTAACAAACGCATTCTTTACCACGGTGGGTCCGGTTTGAAAAGCTCCTCGGATTCGTTTCCGGATTGCTAAAACGCAGAACTTCGCGCCTTCGGCGCCTCTAAGCGGCTCAAAAGCAATTGCAGAACTAAAAGTCTGCCTTTTCACCCTTAGGCGCCAGGCTCATGAGATACTCCATCAGATCGGTCAGTTCGCCTTCGGCAAGTTTGCCGCGCCAGGCCGGCATGTAAAGCGGCGCCGCGGGCTTTTTCGCGTCCATCACCGGGATCTCCTTTTGCCCATCGAGAATGCGCTTCTTCAGCTCGTCCTTGGTATAGCCCTCAGAAACGAACTTAAGGCCGGGAACCTGCTGGGCGGTCTTGGCATTGGGGTTAGGGACGCCGCCCTGACCATCCGCGGCG
>JANXQE010000572.1 GCA_025356925.1 Limisphaerales bacterium
GCCAAATGCGATGAAGTCGCAGGGGATCAGCCTGGTCCCCTGATGTATGAGTTGATAGAACGAGTGCTGGCCGTTGGTTCCGGGCTCACCCCAGAAGATCGGGCTGGTGTCGTAGTTGACCTTCTTACCCTGAAGCGTGACGTATTTGCCGTTACTTTCCATGGTCAACTGCTGGAGGTAGGCCGGAAATCGCTTCAGGTACTGCTCGTATGGCAGGACCGCGATGGTCTGCACGCCGAAAAAGCCGGTGTACCAGACGATCAACAATCCCATGAGCACCGGCAGGTTATGTTCGAACGGGGCCGTGCGGAAATGCTCGTCCATCTGGTGGAAACCCTTCAGCAGTGCGTAAAAGTTATCAGGCCCGATGGCCAGCATCGTCGAGAGGCCAATCGCCGAATCCATCGAGTAACGACCGCCCACCCAGTCCCAAAAACCAAACATGTTCGCCGTGTCGATGCCGAACGCGGAGACTTTCTCGGCGTTGGTGGAAACCGCCACAAAATGCCTGGCTACGGCCGACGCTTTCCCGCCAAGTCCACTCAGCAGCCAATCGCGTGCCGTTTCAGCGTTGGTCATGGTCTCCAGGGTGGTGAAGGTCTTGGAGGAAACGATGAACAGGGTCTCCGCCGGGTCCAGATCGTGAGTTGCCTCCACAAAATCAATGCCGTCCACATTCGACACGAACCGGAACGTCAGGCTGCGTTCGCTGTAATGTTTCAGCGCCTCGTAAGCCATCACCGGGCCAAGGTCCGAACCGCCGATGCCGATGTTGACCACATTCCTGATTCTCTTGCCTGTGTGTCCCTTCCACGCGCCGCTCCGGATTCGGTTGACGCAATCGGCCATCTTCTTGAGCACAGCATGCACCTCAGGCACGACGTTTTTTCCATCGACCAGGTTCGCGGCGTTCTTTGGCGCGCGCAGGGCTACGTGCAGCACGGCGCGATTTTCTGTGATATTGATTTTCTCGCCGTTGAACATGGCCTCCGTGCGTTCCCGCAGGCCCGACTCCTTTGCAAGTCGCAAGAGTAGCTTGAGGGTCTCCTCCGTGATGCGGTTCTTCGAATAATCCAGGAACAGGCCCGCGGCCTCGGCAGTCATCCGTGTGGCGCGTTTCGGATTTTTTGCGAACAGCTCGCGGAGATGGAGTTGGCCAACCTTTTTGTGGTGGACCGCGAGAGCCTTCCATGCGGGGCGTTGCGTCAGCGGTTTTACCGTCGTTGTCATGCTTCTGATCCTTTCATTTCACCGACAGCGCATTGTTTACGATCCGTTGCGCTTCCGTTACGATACTCTGGAGATGGTTTTCGTCGCGAAAACTCTCCGCATAAATTTTGTAGATGTTTTCCGTGCCGGAGGGGCGCGCGGCGAACCAACCGCTGGCGCTGACCACTTTTAAACCGCCGATGGGCGCATGGTTGCCCGGGGCACGGGTCAGCTTGGCGAGGATCGGTTCCCCCGCCAGGCGCGATTCCTGGACTGATTCCGGCGAAAGTCTCTGGAGGCTCGCTTTCTGTTCGGGCGTCGCCGCGGCGTCAATGCGGGTGTAATAGGGAGTGCCAAACTCGGCCGTCAGCTCGCGGAAATGTTCGCCTGGATCCGTCCCGGTGCGGGCCGTGATCTCCGCCGCCAGCAGATCCATGATCGGGCCGTCCTTGTCTGTCGTCCAAACCGTGCCATCGCGCCGCAAGAAACTTGCCCCGGCGCTTTCTTCTCCTCCGAAACAGAATGACCCATCGAATAGTCCCGGCGCGAACCACTTAAACCCCACGGGCACTTCGCACAGCGTGCGCGCGAGTTTCCGCACCACGCGGTCAATCATGCCGCTGCTGACCAGGGTCTTGCCCACCGCGGCCTGAGTCGACCATTGAGGGCGTTCCTGGAGCAGATAGCGGATTGCGACCGCCAGGAAATGATTCGGATTCATCAACCCGGCCGACGGCGTCACGATGCCGTGCCGGTCTGCATCCGGGTCATTGGCAAAGGCGAGCCGGTATTGGTCTTTGAGCGCGACCAATCGGGCCATCGCGTACGGGCTGGAGCAATCCATGCGAATCCTGCCGTCATGATCCACGGTCATGAACGAAAAGGTCGGGTCGAGGTTTGGATTCACAACCTGGATCTCGAGATTGTAAACGGAGTTTATCGGCTCCCAATAAGGCAAGGCGGCTCCACCAAGCGGATCGACCGCCAGCTTCAAACGAGCGCCGCGAATCGAGTCCATATCCACTACGTTCCGTAAATCATTGACGTAAGGCAGGACGAAATCTTCCGTGTGCGTAGTGGCCGCCTTAAGGGCGGTTGCGAAAGGCACGCGGACCACTTCGGCGTTCCGGTCACGCAGTAGCTCGTTCGCCCGGCCCTGGATCCACCGTGTCACATCGCTGTCGGCCGGTCCTCCATTGGGCGGGTTGTACTTAAAACCGCCGTCTTCCGGGGGATTGTGCGACGGAGTGATGATAATACCATCCGCACGGCCCTGTTGGCGGCCACGATTATAGACAATGATCGCGCGGGAAATAACCGGCGTGGGCGTCACGCCGTTGTCGCGCTGAATGATCGTCTCAACGCCGTTGCCGGCGAGAACCTCCAGCGCGGTGCGCTGGGCCGGGTTCGACAACGCATGGGTATCCTTGCCCATGTAAACGGGACCATCGATGCCGTGTCTTCGCCGGTAATCACAGATGGCCTGGGCGATTGCCAGGATATGCGCCTCGTTAAAGCTGCCGTTCGAGGAGCAGCCTCGATGACCACTGGTGCCAAAGCTGACCAATTGAGTGGCTTCACCCACATCCGGCTGGCGCTCGTAATAGTCGCTTTCGAGCCGGTCCAAATCTACCAGCACTGCTTTTGGTGCCGGTTTGCCTGCGAGTGGTGAGATGGCCATAGGTCAAAACATCGGTTGTCCAATCGGTTGCCCATATAGCTTGCCCACTTGTCGGTGTGTCTCAAGTATGATTTAACGCCTCCTGGAGGCAGTGTCCGGAGAACTTTTGCGCGCGGCCTCGGCTGCTAATGCAGCCGCGGACCTTTGTGCCGCCGTTTATGGCGCCAGGCATCCACAACCAGGAAGACAAACACCAGGAATCCCAGGATTAACAAAACGATCCCTGCGGGGTGGCTATCCCAGAGCAAATGGAATTCTTTGGAAAATTGATCGAAATCCATGCCCGCTTAATCTACACCTAAGCCGCGCAAAACCCAACTGCGGGTATTTTGCTGTTTTTGACCCCTGGGATTTGCCGCAGATCGCACATCCAGATTCTGGAAAAACCAAGAAAGCCTGACTGTCCCAGTGGAACTCGCGAGGACGGCGTGGTGGTGAATGGGACTCGCGGGACTTCGTCCTTCCGGTTAGTGGGATGAGCACCCGGGAACGGAGCCAGGTTCCCCGGGAAGGTTGGCCTCCGTCACCTTGTGGTGAATCTCGGGATAGTGCCGATCCACAAGTTTAATTGACACCAATTGCTTGTCGCCCACAATTTGACGATGGTCGGGTGCCGGTTAATGGCTAAGGCCGCGTGCAAAATCGAGGCTGCGCCGGCGGCGCTTCAGAATTTCACAAATGTGAGTTGACAGAGGTTTGCGTGGGTCACTGCTGATGATATGAAACGACACATTGATAAGCTGGCGGCCGAGGCTGCCGTCGTGTTCCTGGCCACCGCGCTCACGAGCATGGCGGTTACGAACGATATTTTTCTCGTGCAGGATTTTGGAGCGCATGGGGACGGCAAATCCGACGATACGGCAGCGTTTCAGAGCGCGCTGGACGCGGCTGGACACGCCGGGGGCGGTGTGGTTTATGCCTCGCGCGGGAACTATTTATTTGCCGGGCATTTGGTCGTTCCTCCGGCGGTGGCGTTGAAGGGGATATGGGAATCAGTGCCTTCTCATGTCGGAATTCGAGACCCGGGCACGCCACGACCAACCGACGAGGGAACGACCTTTTTGGTGACCGAGAGCCGCGGGCAGGAAGACGGCCCGCCCTTCATCACTTTGAGCCACAATAGCACGCTCAAGGGGGTAGTGCTTTATTACCCGGACCAAAAAGTGGACCAGGAGCCCGCGGCGTATCCCTGGTCCGTGGCGATGCGTGGGAAAAATCCCGCCGTGCTGGGGATTGAATTACTGAACTCATATAATGGGATCGACGCCCGCCATAATGAACGACACCTGATCCGGGACGTGCAAGGACAGCCGCTGCGGCGCGGAGTATTCGTGGACGACATTTATGACATCGGCCGGATTGAAAACGTGCATTTCAACCCCTGGTGGAGTGTCAAACCCAAACTATTGGCCTGGCAGCAGACCAACGGTGAAGCGTTTATCATCGGACGCAGCGACTGGCAGTACGTCTTCAACACCTTTTGTTTCGGCTACAATATCGGCTACAAGTTCATTGAGACGAAGGCTGGGGTATGCAACGGAAACTTTTTGGGAATCGGCGCCGATGATTGTTTCACCGCGGTGGTGGTGGAGAATTGCGCGCCGTTCGCTTTGCTGATTTCCAACGGGGAGTTTGTCTCGTTCCATGGCCCCGACCCGACTATGGTGCGTGTCGAGGCGAGCAATCGAGGGAGCATTCGGTTTGTGAATTGTGCGTTTTGGGGTCCCTGCAATCAGATCGCCAAGCTCGCCGGGCGGGGCACCACCGGATTCTCCGATTGCACGTTCGTGCAATGGGATCACAAAAAAGAAGGCCGGCCGGCCGTGCAGGTCAGCGACGGCACGGTTTTGGTCCGAGGTTGCGAATTCCGCGAGAATAAGCCGCAGATAGAATTGGGTCCTTCTGTGCGACGCGCCGTCATCACCGACAATGTGAT
>JANXQE010000115.1 GCA_025356925.1 Limisphaerales bacterium
GTTCTCGCGCAATGAAATATCGGGACCAGTGGGCTAATCGGTTTTGCCACTGAAATGGTAAGGCTCATCGATGCCGTATCGTTTCAGCACGCGAGTCGTAGCTTCTTTCTCATTTTCTCCAGCAGTCAAGACGATGCGTCGCAGGGAATCGCTTTGGACCAGCTCGATAACATGAAAGCCGTCAACCGGTTTGTCGAGTGCCTGGCGAAGGTCGGCGAGGCGGCTGATGCGCTGACCGTTGACTTTATCCACGACCAGCCACTTCTGGTCCTGATAGCCAATGTTGAAGGCATCCGGCAGCACTTGCGACATCAGGATCAGGGCCGGACGATCCTTGGCCGGTGGATCATTATGATAAAAATTCAGGCGGAACGGCGAACGGTGGCGCCAATCGGTTCCCCAGCTTTGCAGGTACGAGTCTGTCAACGGTTGAAAAACCAGACCTCCGAGAATCAGGTACTCCGGTTCCTGGTCGTAGGTGGCGGCAGGCACCAGCGACACTGAGTATTCAAATTTTGGAAGCCGATAGACGACGTTGGTTTGCTTGCCGTCCCGCCAGATTTGCATTTTCACATCGTCGCCGGCCCACTTATTACGCGTCGCCAGATTCTCGAGCATCAGGTTTCCGTAATCCGGATCGAGGTAGTCGCCTTGGATATCGAGGTCGAAGCCGTCAATATTGAGGATAACGTCCTGCGTGCGGATAACCTGATCAACGCCATCAGGGCGGTCCGGAACCGAACTGACGATAACACCGCGGGGTTCGCCCGCGAGCTTGAGACGAGCCAGGGAGGCTGGGTTTTGACTACCCTGCCAATAGAAATGGAAGTAGCCCAGACCGTGGTAACGGTCCTGCTTGCGAGCCTCCAGGATGCTCAGGATGAACGCGGCGGGAATGGCCGTGCACATGCGGCCTTCCTGAGCGGAAAGAATGCCCAGGGCGTGGGAGTTGGCGGTGATAATCTCGCTCCAGCCGGCGTTTTGGATGTCAGAGTCGGCTTCGAGCACTGGCTGATTGATGGCGGCGAGTTGGCCCTCGCGGACCGTGACTTGAGTGAACTCCGCTCGGCGGTTTTCGAGATTGCCTTCGCGCCAGCGGAGGATCTGGAGCGTGCCATCGTCCGGAACAGTGCCGCCCAGTGTCGCGGGTTTAAGTTCCTGCCAAAAACCTTCCTCCGAATTCGTCACCAGGGCCAGGTTGGCGTGATAATCAATCCAGGAGACCACGCCTTGCCACCAACGGCCGCGCCCGCCTTTTTGAAGACGGACGAGCGTTCGATCAAACAGTTCATCTGCCGTCGTGAGGATCTGGTGGTCGGCGAGGACGAGGCCGGTTTTTTGCACCCGGCTGGTTTTGCGTGTCCAAGGCTGGTAATAATCGTACTGCTTTCGAGAGACCTCCAGGGTGACCACCGACTGTTCCCAGGGCGAAGCCTGGGCTCTTCGTCGATCCAGGGCCTGGCTTGGAAACACCGTCGCGAAACAAATCAGGAGAAGCGGAAGCAGAGGTTTCATAGGCGGCGGTCCTTGGTGATGCCGTAGGTCTTGAGGATCCCGGAGTTGGCTTTCGCGACTTCGGCGTGGTCCAGCGTTTCGAAGCTATTGCGGGGGAGGAATTCAATCAGGTCGAAATCATTGGTGGTGGTTTCGAAAGCGCGCACCAGGTCTTCCATCTGCTGGATTTTGATGCCATTCACGCGATCCAGGAGAGCGCGGCCACGGACTCGGAGGTTGGCGTTCACCGAGTCAGTCAATACGGAGGCGAGAACGATCGGTTCTGGGCGAGCATTCGTTGGGTCCTCGAATTTGCGATAGAAAAGCTCGTAGTACGATTCACCGAAGGTCATCTCCGGTGTGTTGCGGCCGAGTGTGCGAAGATAATCCAGGCTGAGCGGGGTGAAGACGAGGCCACCGTAAACCAGGTAGCGCGGAAGGGAATCATATTGGTACCCTGCGGCCCGGTCGCCGTCGTAGGCAGAGACCGGTAAAGAAAGATCCAGCGGTTGTCCATCTCGCCAGACCTGCAGGGGGACGCTTTCGCCCGTCTGGGCGCCTTGGAAGGCGAGCGCCGAGGAAACGCGGTTGCCTCGGTACAGGATCGTGCCATCGCTCGCGACTGGGAAGTCCCCGATTCGCAGCAGCACATCGTCCAGTTTGAGCACTTTTTCCGTACTCGCGATCGGCGCGATTCCGTCAACACGGGCGCCCAGGTTGTTATCAGGCAGTTTAAGGAGACTCCGGTACGCGGGGCTCTGCAAGGGCACGATCCGCAGGCCGGCGAAAGGAAATCCGTCGTAGTGTTCGTTTTCGATATCTTTGAGGAAATGGAGGATGACCGGGGTTGGAATGAAGAAGCCGGCATTCTCGAGTCCGGCCATGCCTTGAAATGCGACGCCCACAACGCGGTCATCCTGGATGACAGGTCCGCCGCTGTTGCCAGGATTGATCGCGGCATCGGTTTGGCAAGTCAACAGGCGGCGATTGCCAATATGCGCGTACGGCTCGAGCTCGATGCGCGAGACCACGCCGCGTGTGTAGGAAATTTCCTCTCCGCCAGCAGGATAACCGTAGGTCACGACCGCGGATCGCACTTTAGGGAGCTCGCCCAGGTCGAGCGGCTCAAGGTTTTCGAAAAAGTGGGCATCCTGAACCGTGAGCACAGCCAGGTCGCAATCATGGCCCACATATTCCACTTCGGCGACATAGGGGCGCGGGTCCTGGTAGCGGCGTACGATGATTTGGCGGCCCCAGCTCACGACATGGGCGTTGGTCATGATCCGTTTGCCCTTGATCACAAACCCAGAACCGCCCATGCGGCGCACCGCGTCAAAGCGCCACGGGGCATCCCAGATCGGCTGTTGAGCGAAGGTGAAAATTTGAATCACCGAGCGCTCCGGGTCGGCAGCGTAGCTACGGCACAGCCCGAGAGCCGCCAACAGAATTGTCGCAGTCTGTTTTAACACAGCTTGAAAATGGAAGGCGGCTTCCGAATGGTCAAGCCTGCGCTGACTTAAGGCTCAGATTTTGCTCGCGCCCGGTAATCGTCCAGTATGGCGGCAGTGGCGCTGGCGCCGCAGCGCGAAGCGCCCAGCTCGCGAACCCGGATGAGGCCATCCAGGTCCCGCACCCCGCCGGCAGCTTTGACCTGAACCCGGGTTGAAACGCTCTCGCGCATCAGCCGGAGATCCGCTTCGGTGGCGCCTTGGTAATTGTATTTTCCATCGGGGCCTTTGACGAATCCATAGCCAGTGGAGGTCTTGATCCAGTCGGCGCCGGCGCGCTCGGAAATCTGGCCCAGCTTGCGTTTGAAGTTTTCACTAGTCAGTCCTGCGCCACCGTTAGCCAGGTAATCGTTCTCGAAAATGACTTTGACCTTGGCGCCGTGTTTGTGGGCTTCATCGCAAACCAGCCTGATGTCTTGCTCGACGTAATCCCACGCGCCGCCCAGGGCTTTGCCGATATTGATCACCATATCAATTTCAACCGCGCCATCTTTGCAGGCGAGCTCCGTCTCGTACCGCTTGCTTTCAGTGGTGCTGTTGCCATGGGGGAACCCAATGACCGCCCCCACTTTGACCTTGGTTCCGCTAAGGAGTTGAGCGGCGCGTTTGACAAAGTAGGGTTTAACGCAGACCGAAGCCACGCCATATCGGGCGGCGAGCTGGCAGCCCTCCTCGAGCTCCCGGTCGGTCATCGTCGGATGCAAAAGGGAATGGTCGATCATTCCAGCCAATTCTTCGTAACTGTATTTCATTGCGGTTAAAAGTATGGGCTCAAAACATTTCGAGCTATTTTGAGCGCCGTTTGGCGGCCTGCGAGCGACTTTCCGAACGTATCATCCTCGACCTCGATGCACAGCGGCCCAGCATAGCCAATCTCGCGAAGTTTGGCCATGAACTTCGC
>JANXQE010000140.1 GCA_025356925.1 Limisphaerales bacterium
GCTTATGACTGGATGCATCGGGCAGTCTGCGCCGATTTCAATGAGCGACCAATCCCTTCTCTATTGTTGGATTCCTCCTGATTCCAGCTACTGCCCCAAACGTCGTTACAGGACAGCGCTCGCTAAGCTGTGAATGGTTACGTTTTGGGCTGGTTGGGCATATTGCTTCTGCGTTGGGTTCGGCCTGATTCCGGAGTTACCGCGATGCTTGACGCCTTGACCTGTGTCTACGTTCCTCTCTGCAGCCTGCTCGCCGGCTGCCTTGCCTTGGGTGAAGAGAAATCGTTGGGATTGTCGGCACCGCAACTTACTCTGCCGGTTTCATACAGGCTGTTATGGTTCGCCAAACTTGGTGTGAGCGCCGGAACAGCCATCGCTCTCAATCTCGCTCTCCCCTTGATTCTGTTTTGGTCAACCAACGCGATCCTGCATACCGGTTTCACCGAACTCACCAATCCCCGCGACAATGGTCTTTGGTCGCTCGCTGCCATCTCGGCGATATTGTTCTTCCTTTCATACTGGTCAATTACGTTTGTCTCCAACACTGTCCGCGGCGTGATCCTCGCCCTGGTCGGCTTGGCCGGGGTCTTCGCCAGCGCAGCCTTGGGAGCATGGTTAGGAGACCATTTTAGAGGTGTTCAAACTGGCGTATTCACAGCACTCATGTGCCATTTTCAACTGCCGCCGGACTTAATGGTGGAGCGCGCCTTTGACTGGGCGCGATTCCCCGTCTACGGCCTGGCCATCCTCATCATCGTCTTGCTGCTGAGGCAAAGCCTCAGTCAATTCCGGAGATCCCAGCAGCACGGTCGCGCCCTCTTGAGCTGCTCCCTCACCCTGGGCGTGGTACTCTGTTTAGCTGTTTTCTGGTCTGTGGACGTATTCTCCTCCATTAACCGATTGCCCGGTTCAGCCCCCGTCCAGGAATTGCGGCGCGCGATCACGGTTCTAGGTTTGAACGATCTGGGCCAGAGCGAGCACAAACCCCGGATGGTCCTGGCGGCGCAATTAGATGGCAGAATTTCGCCACAAACCAAGGCGTGGGTGAAAAACGCCTTGATCACATACAATCAGGCAGGGGTCGTCGTTGCTGTCGGTCCGAGCGGCAAGCTGGTGCCGACGTACCAGGCAACAGTTCTATTTCCAAATGGCAGGCAGTTCTCGCTTGATTGCGGCGACATCCACAACGAAAGGAATTGGTAAGCTCGTTGCGGTTCTGGAATCCAAACCAGCTACATGTTTTGGATAATATTATCTCCGAACTGCGAACACTTGATCTCCTTGGCGCCTTCCATTTGGCGGGCGAAATCGTAGGTGACACGCTTTGAAGCAATCGCGCCATTGAGCCCTTTGAGGATCAGGTCCGCCGCTTCGGCCCAGCCCAGATAGCGGAACATCATTTCAGCGCTCAGCACAACGCTGCCGGGATTAACTTTGTCCTGATTGGCGTACTTGGGCGCGGTGCCGTGCGTAGCCTCGAAGATGGCATGACCCGAGAGGTAGTTGATGTTGCCGCCGGGCGCGATTCCAATCCCTCCGACCTGTGCCGCCAGGGCATCACTGAGATAATCTCCATTCAAGTTGAGGGTCGCGATTACGTCGAAGTCTTCCGGCCGAGTGAGCACCTGTTGCAGGGTAATGTCCGCGATCGAATCTTTGACCATGATGCCCTGTGGCAACTTGCACCAGGGCCCCTGTACTGCCAAAAAACTCAGCCGAGGCTGCTTGGAGGATTGAGCAGCAGCGACTTTTGAAAGATTCTTCACTCCGTGACAACTCAACTCCAATTCCTCCTGATTGCCGTCGCCGGCTGGATGAATCAACACCAGCAAGCGGTGATCGAATTTCTCCAAGAGGAGAATCGTGTGCTCCTCGAACAACTGGGCAGCAAACCGTTATCGGGCGGCCGCATGATGCGCAAATTCTCAGGTTCGGCGCAGTTTTTTGGCAGTACACCCCAACAATACGGTTGCTTCCCCAGTTCGGATTCTCTTGGATCAGTTTGATGACGAGTTTTTCCAGTTCCGGATCCACAGGCGGTCGACCGATTGGATTGGTCCTGGTAAAGGTCCACTTTTTGGCTATCAGAGCACGGAACCATCGCAGTAGGGTGTCAGGCGTGACGATTGTGTGCAATTGCCCAAGGCGACGACGGCCGACGAGCTTGGCTTTGCGCGCAAGTCGGATTCGCTGCACGTTTGTAAAGTGCCCAGGTTTGCCGCCGAGTTGTTCGAGCAACACGCGATTCTCTTCTTGGAGGTACTCGATGACGTCTTGTTGGCGCCGGTTCATCCAGCCAACCATGGAGATGAGGAAGAATTGGAGCTGCGTGGTCACGGAGTGAAGAATCCTTCAAAACTCTTTGCGGCTCAACACTCCAGCCGGTCCCGGCTGAATTTTTTGGCAGTACAGGGTCAAGCGGTCCAGGAGGGCTCCGGTCAGCCGCTCACTGCCCAGCACTTCGGTCCACTGCTCAAAGGGCAAGTTGGTCGTCACGATCAGGCTAGTGCGCT
>JANXQE010000212.1 GCA_025356925.1 Limisphaerales bacterium
CGGTGGCGCCGCCGCTGCAGCGGCGAAACGGGTCCCACTCGGGCGCAAGCCGGGAGCGGTGCGACCTGCCATGTGCCAACGGTGTGAGCCTGGCTCGGCCGGTCAAGATCCAGTTTGGCGCTGATTCCAAGCTCGCCGTTCATCGCTGCCAGTGGTGCCGAGCGGCTGGCGAGAAAGACAAAAAAAGCGGCCACCCCGCCCAGGACCAATACGATCATCCCCAGCAGGCTTAGAATTCCCCAATTCATGCCGGCGGCCATCGGAGAATCCGATTGTCCGTAGCACGCCGCACAAGCCCAAACGGAGGGTGAGTGGAATGCGGCCGTCACCAGTACGGCCGGCAGGCAGATCGGTCGTCCTGCGTTCAAAGCCCGCTTGCGGCTCTGGTCCGTGGTGAATGGCACATCACACTGACTCATAAATAGCTCACGTTCTTGAGTTTCTTCAGGAAGTAGCGCTCGTACAGGATCAAGCCGGCTCCTGCCAGCAGCGAGCCCAATCCGAATAAAACGTCAAGCGACGTGCCGTTGGCCGACCAATAGTTTTTGAGGCCCCACACCCCACACCCGAAAGCCAAAGCACTCGAGGCAGTAATGAAAACAAGATGAAAGGCTTTGAGTGACATAAATCAGTGCGTCACAGTGTGCCAGGGAGGGTCACTAAATGACCACAGGGTCAGAAACATTAAGCCGGCGAAAAAAAAGGTCGTGAAGGCCAGAATAAAATAGATCATTTTGCGCTCGGAAATCAGGTGCATAAAATAGCAGCCCACCAGCGAAGCCTTGCAGATGGCAATGACCAGGGCCACGGCGATATTCATCGCTCGATTTCCAAACGGGATGTATGAAGCGGCGACGGTGATGAGAGTCCCGAAGAGCAGCGCGTAGAATACAAATAAGTACCGGCGGATATGATGGCTGAAGTGATCGGCAGATTGGTCACTCATAGGTTTATTACAGAAGGTATAACACCGGGAACAGAAAAATCCAGACCAGGTCGACAAAGTGCCAAAACAGTCCCGAGATCTCGATGCGGTTTGTGAACCGATCGGGGTCGGTTTTCCAGAGCTTTGAACCCGGTCCCCACAAAAACCCAATGACGATCGCACCACCGATCACGTGTAAAGCGTGCAAGCCGGTAAGCGTGAAATAGATCGCCAGGTAAGTCGTGTGCCAGGGACCATAGTTTTCCATCTTCTTGATCTGGGCCTGCGGGATCGTGATTTCCGTGTGCTCATGCGGAGGCCCGCCAGCGCGCAGATCGAACAGTTCCTTGCGATCTTCCACGTAATGGCCGGAAATGACCACCTGGTCGGCCGTCCTCTTCACCAGATGACCGTCCGCAATCCGTCCATCCTTCAAGGTGATTTCGTAATGCATGAACTTGTCGTGATATTCGTACGACTTGATCCCGACGAAGGTCAGCGCCAGGCAGAGGGTGCAGGCGTGGAAAAACTTGAACCGGCCGAACTGGTTCATCTTCAGCGAGGCCCAAGCCATGACGGTAGTGATGCTCGAGGTAATCAGCACCAGAGTGTTGACGGTGCCCACCGGGATATTAAGCCAGCCATGCGGCCAAAAACCCTCCGGGGCGCCGACGCGCAGGAGGATGTAGGTCGAGAATAAGGCCCCGAAGAGCATCACCTCCGAGGCCAGAAACAGCCAGATCCCAACTTTGGCATTGTAGAGACCCGTATCCGGGCGAGCTTCAACTGTGTAAGGGATATCCATAATCAGCAGACAAAGGGTGGCTCGCTAATCACAATCATATTCTTAATCCTGATTTTCTTCGCTCAATCCGGCTGATTTTGGGGAGTGAAATCTGTCGCGTGTCCAGGAACGCTATACTCGTACGGGCCACGATACACGTGCGGGACGGTGGCAAAATTTCCGTGCGGTGGCGGCGTGGGCGTCTGCCACTCGAGGGTCGTTGAGTTCCAAGGATTGTCCGAGCCAGCGGGCTTCCCGTGATGAATGCTCCAGAAGAAGTTGAAAATGAACGGGATTTGGGCGAACGCCAAACCCACGGCCGCCCACAGAATATAGGTGTGCAAACCCATCATGTGCGGGCTTAAACCCCCGATGGCGTCTGGCACCTTCGCCGTCGAATAGTTGGCCCCGCCATCCGCCATGCGGCGCAGCATCCCCGCCATGCCCTGCGCGAACATCGGCTGGAAAATCAGGTTCATGAAAATGAGCGAAGCCCAAAAATGCACCTGGCCCCAGAATTCGCTCATCATGCGCCCCGTGGCTTTGGGGAACCAGAAGTAAATGCCGGCAAAGAGGGCGAAAATAGTTCCCGGCGCGACGATGTAATGGAAATGGGCAATCACGTAATAGGTATCGTGCAGGTGGATGTCGCTGTAGCTGAAGCCCAGCGGCAGCCCGGTCAACCCGCCGATACCGAACATCGGCAGGAAGGCCATCACGAAGAGCATCGGCGTGTTAAAACGAATCGAGCCGCCCCACAGCGAGATGAACAGACAGCTCAGAATGATCACCGATGGTATCGAGATGATCATCGTGGTGGTCTGAAAGAACGTGGCAATTTTGGT
Source organism: Limisphaerales bacterium (assembly GCA_025356925.1). GTDB lineage: Bacteria > Verrucomicrobiota > Verrucomicrobiia > Limisphaerales > UBA8199 > JANXQE01. The sequence goes on from JANXQE010000212.1 coordinate 2,555, forward strand.
TCCCATCCCGGTCAGATACATGTGATGCGCCCAAACTATGAACGACAAAAAGCCGAGGGTCAGCACGGCATAGACAAGGGATTTGTACCCCCAAAGTGGCTTGCGTGTGTTGTTGGCGATGATTTCCGAGACGATCCCCATCGCCGGCAAAATCAACACATACACTTCCGGATGAGCCAGGAACCAAAACAGATGCTGCCACAGCAGCGGGTTTCCGCCGCCGCTGACATTGGCCAGATTTCCTCCCACCGCCAAACCCGTGGGCAGGAAAAAGCTGGTGTGCGCCACTTTGTCCATCAATTGAAGGACTCCCGCGGCTTCCAGCGGAGGGAACGCCAGCAACAGGAGGAACCCGGTCACGAATTGAGCCCAAACAAAAAACGGCAACCGCATCCACGTCATCCCCGGCGCCCGCAATTGAATTACCGTCGCGATGAAGTTGACCGCGCCCAGCAGCGAGGATGTGATCAGCAACACCATCCCAGCCAGCCAGAAGGTCTGGCCATCCGTCGGAATGGCTACCGCCAGCGGCGGATACGATGTCCAGCCCGCTTGCGCCGCACCACCAGGGATGAAGAAGCTAAAAAACATGATCACCCCGCCCAGCACATAAAACTGGTAGCTCGCCATGTTCACCCGCGGAAACGCCATGTCCGGCGCGCCGATCTGCAACGGGACCAGGTAATTGCCGAAAGCGCCGAAGGCCAGAGGAACGATCGCCAGAAAGACCATGATCGTCCCATGCATCGCCCCGAACGAGTTGTAAAGGTCGTTGGACACGATCCCCTTCGCGGCCATATTGCCCAGCAGCGTTTCCAGCAGCGGGCCCACCAGCGGAACCGGCTGGCCCGGATGCGCAATCTGCCACCGCATCACCAGCATCAGGCAAAAACCGAAAAACAGGAAGCACAGCGCGGTGAAGCCGTACTGAATACCGATGACTTTGTGGTCCGTCGAGAACACGTATTTGCTCCAGAAGCCGGCCTCTTCATGGTGCTCTTCGTGAACGTGCGGGTGTGGAATCGCGTGCGTGCTTGCCTGCATGTGCGTAAGGTCGTCGAATTTTTAGGCCATCTGATTAAACCTATTTTGTCCAAAGCCAGCCAACACTGTATTAGGCTCTTTTACTCTGTCAATCGTGTTCGTGGCGAATCCTGCCTTCCTTATTACCGGACTTTGTCCAAGACCATCAACCCCAGCAACAAAGGCAAATAGAGAATGGAAACGTAAAATAAATGCCGCGCCCGGGAATGGGTCAAGTGTCTGGAGAACTGGACTGCGGACCAGAGAAAAACCAACCCCAGAAGCAACGCCCCCACAAAATAAATCGGCCCCGTGAGCTGGACCAGAGAGGGACAGAGGCTGATGGGGACCAAGGCCATGGTGTGCGTGACTGCCTGACTTCCTGTTCGATGGCCCTCCGGATCCAGCACCGGCAACATTTTGAATCCGGCGCGGGCATACTCGTCACGGTACATCCAGGCGATGGCCATGAAATGCGGCAACTGCCAGAGGGCTAAAATCCCAAATAGAGCCCAGCCGTCCGTGCTCAACTGCCCCCGCGCCGCCGTCCAGCCCATCAACGGTGGCAATCCTCCGGGGATGGCGCCGACCGCAGTGTTAAGCCAGGTCACCCGTTTCAGCGGGGTATAAATAAACAAATAAATCAGCAGGCTGCAGGCCCCGATCGCGCTGGTCAGCACATTGACCGCCGAGGCCAAATAGCACAGGCCGAGCACCGAGCAGGCGGTTCCAATCAGCAACACCGACTGCGGTTGCAGCCGGCCGGACGGGAGCGGCCGGTCCTGGGTGCGCCGCATGCAAGCGTCGTATTTGCGCTCCCACAACTGGTTAAGCGCAGACGCTCCGCTGGCCATCAGAGCTGTGCCCAGGACCGTGTGAATCATCAGGAGGTAGTCCACCGGTCCACGGGTGCCGAGGTAAAAACCGACCAGGGCGGTCAGCAGAACCAGAAAGGTGAGGCGGGCCTTGAAAAGATCGGCATAGACGGCCAGCCAGCCCTTTTCAGCGGATGCCACCGGGGTCAACGTTTGCGCAGTTGCTTTCATGCTATTCGATTCCGAGGACGGGCGAGGGCTGAGCGCCAAACGAGCCGGCGGGTTCGGCACTTGGGCGGGTCGTGATGAGGGATGGTCGCCGCGCGAAGACGGCGTGCTCCAGGAGGATAATAGAAAGAATTGTCCCGGTTGCCAATAACAGGGCGCCGACCAGAACATGCGCCGTGGCGATATCCGCGGCTTTGCTGGACCAGATCGTCCCCGCTCCCAGCAGGATCTGGGTCAGCAGCAATCCGAACCAAATCAAAGAAAGCCTGCCAACGAGGTCTTTTAGACCGAATTCGCGCCGCGCCAGCCAAGCGTAGGTTACGATGGCGGCAAGGATCAGCAACGCCATCAGTCGGTGAACCATCTGTAAAGTTATCTGGGACGCTGTGATCGCGTTCTCAGCAACAACTTCCGTCCGCTGTTGGTTATAATGAGTCACGGATTGAGGATCCATCGCCGGCCAAACCTTGCCGTATGCCAGGGGGAAATCAGGAATCGCCAGCCCGGCGTGTTGGTGGCGCATCGTTGCTCCGAGGATTAATTGGGCCAAAATCAACCCGGTGGCGGCCAAAGAGAGCCACGCCAGCCGACCGAAGGCTTGGACGCCCGGAGCTCTGCGTCCGAGCAGGTCGGGGTAAACTCTATGCCCGAGGTGGGTTCCCAATGGATTCTGCGCCTTCCCACCTTGGCTTCCAAAACTCTCCTCCCACCAGCGGCTGGTAAAGAGCGCCAACGCGCACATTAGTGCGAAAAAAAGTTGTGCCAAGGTTGCGTGAAAGATCCCGATTTGGTCTTTGAAGAGGACGACGCGGAGTCCGCCCAAAATGCCTTGCAATACCACCGCCCCGAAGGCAGCGAGCCCTAACCGGCGCAGCCAGGGCTGGGCCGGTTTGCAGCGGGGCCACACAAAGCTTGCGGTCAG
>JANXQE010000234.1 GCA_025356925.1 Limisphaerales bacterium
GAAATGGCTTGCCTCGGCACCCGAACGGTGTTGCATTGATGACCGACCTCAATGCAAAAGCCGCGCTTAAGCTTCGGCCAGATTTGGAACATGAACTTCGGATTCCTCGGCATTCAGTTTGGCTGGGGACTGCAGTTGGCCAATATGAGCGCTATCTACGCCAAGCTCGGGGCCGATGCTTCCAAGATCCCGATTTTATGGCTGGCAGGCCCGATTACCGGTTTGCTCGTGCAGCCCATCATCGGTTCAATGAGCGACCGCACCTGGAGCTGGCTCGGCCGCCGAAGGCCCTATTTTTCCGTAGGCGCCGTTCTTTCCAGCGTGGCGCTATTTTTAATGCCCGACGCTCCCGCGCTCTGGGCAGCGGCGACGATGCTGTGGGTGTTGGATGCTTCGATCAACGTCAGCATGGAACCGTTTCGCGCCTTTGTTGCCGACAAACTTCCCGATGACCAGCGCACCATCGGGTTCGTAATGCAGAGCTTTTTCATCGGCATCGGTGCCGCGATCGCCAATGCTTTACCCGAGATTCTGCGTCGGGTTGGGATCACCGGTAATGGAGCCAACGGAGTGCCCGTGGCGGTCCAATACGCATTCCGGCTCGGCGCGGTGGTCTTTCTACTGGCTGTGCTTTGGACCGTTTGCACTTCGAAGGAATACCCGCCTGCGGATCTGGAGGAGTTCAAACGCAAGAAAGCCCGGCACACTGGCTTTGAGATCCAACCTGGCTTTCTGTTGAGCGGAGGGTTTGTGGGCGCACTCCTTGGGGCAGCTCGGGGTGCGTTGGTCGATCATCACCTGACGCTTTGGCACGTGTTGGCCGGCGGAGTCATCGGCGCGGCAATTGGCGCGGTCCTGAGCGGCCCGCACGTGGCGGCCGCGATCAAAGAAATGCCCGCCACCATGAAACAGCTCGCGGTGGTGCAGTTTTTCAGTTGGCTCGGACTGTTCTGCATGTGGATGTTCTTTGGCCTGGCGACCGCGCAACAAATATTTCATACGACCGACCCGAAGTCTCCGGAGTTCGACGCGGGCACGGCGTTTGGCGGCCAAACGTTTGCGTGGTACTCGATCGTTTGTTTTTTGGTCGCGTTTGTGTTGCCGCTGGCCGCGCGCGCGACTAGCCGCAAACTGGTTCACGCCTTGGCGCTCGTCGCCGGCGGCGTCGGTCTGTTGTCCACCGGGTTCATCCATGACCGCGTCCTGTGGCAATGCACAATGATGGGCGTGGGTGTCGCCTGGGCGTCGATTCTGGCGATGCCCTACGCCATGCTCTCGGGCGCCTTGCCTGCCGAGCGCATGGGAGTATACATGGGGATTTTCAACTTTTTCATTGTTATCCCGGAAATCCTGGCCTCCATCGCTTTGGAGCCAATTGTGAAGGACGTATTCGGCAACAACCCGGTCAAGGTGGTGATGCTTGGCGGCGCTTCGATGCTGATTGCGGCCGCTTTTGTCGGGCGCGTCAAAGACGTCGGAGCAATGCCAGCCGGAGCGTTGCCGGACACAGCTTCGGCTCCGGGCGCAGCCACGGCAGGCTAAACTCAAAGCGTTCGACGGTAAATCCTCCATTCAAACCCGCCAAGCCGAAACAGCGGAAAACCTCTCGAAGGACCCTCCGGCAGGCCGCTGATTTTCACGGGCTGAAACTCCTGACCGTGCATGACTTCGACCCATCCCGTCGCAGGCCGGTTCGAGAAATTGATCACCGTCACGAACTCGCTCTTTTCATCTAATCGCATTAAAGTGACCAGGTTCGCTTCATCGGAATTACGCAACCACACCACCTTGTCGTTTCGGAATGCAGGGTTTTGTTTACGCAATCGGATGAGATCGCGATAAATCTCACGCAGCGCAGGGCGGCCTTTCGGGTGCCAGAAAATAGGCAACTTTTCGAACAGCGCCGGATCGCCCGACTCGGTCGCGTCGCCGGCCTCCATTCCGTTGTAGAGCAAGGGCACGCCGTCCAGGGAAAACATGAGGGCCGAGGCAGCCAGGGCACCTTTGGCGCTGAATCTCGCCACCGCGCGAGCCTCGTCATGGTTATCCGAAATCCGCAGATGCAACGAACCTTGAGGGAACTGGCGGCGGCTTTCTTCCCACGATCGCTTGAACTCGGAAGCCGGCGCGCCGTTGAGAAGCACCTCGTTAAGCGTGCCATGGAACGGCCAGGCGTAGTCGATGTCAAAAGCTTTGAGCAGCAGTTCGGGCTTGCTGGCCTCCGCAAGCATCATGATATCCGGTTTCACTTTGACCAACTCCGCTCGGGCCTGCTCCCAAAACGAGGTCGGAACCATGGACGCCACATCGCAGCGAAAACCGTCCAGGTCAAACGTGGACGGATCGATCCAATGCTTGAGCATGTCGATCATTTGCTCACGGAGCTTCGGGTTTTCGTAATTGAGTCCCGCGACGTCCGTCCATTCCGGCACGGGCGGGATAATCCTTCCGTTGGCGTCCTGTTTGTAGAATTCGGGATGCTGCATCAACACGCTGTCCCAGGCGGT
>JANXQE010000244.1 GCA_025356925.1 Limisphaerales bacterium
ATCAGCAGTGATTTGAATTGTCGCTCCAATGAACTGATGGTCTGGCTTACTGCCGACTGGGTCACGCCATTGATCTGGGCCGCTTTCGTGAAGCTTTCCGTCTCGGTCAGGTCGCAAAACACTTTCAGGCTTTCAATTTGCATAAGCGGAGTGAATACAAAATCCGAAGGCAAGTCAACAACTGTTCTTGATTGGAATTCGGGGTCGGTTTCAAATTCATAATAACCCGGTGGTCGAAAGAAGATCGCCCACCTTTTCAACGGTGGCGGGTAGACCCGGGCCCGGCTTAAAGTTCGGTCAGGGATGGCAGAATCTAAGGGTAAAGCGCGTCCTCACGGTGCCTCTTCTCCCGGCCTTCACAGGACTCGGCGCTGTCTGCTGGTTGGCCACCGGGCGCATCTCGACAATGCCCCGACGCGTAGCGCAGGCTTTCCAGCCTGCTGTCTCGCCGGCATTCCTGCCAGCCGGGCGTCCTGGCTGAAATGGCACCGAAATCCGGCGCGCCTCAAAATATCGAGGCCTGCAGGTCGCAGACCTGTGATACAGCGGACGGAACGTCTGCGTTACGCGACGGCGTCTCACGGGCCGTCATTCCCGGCTTCAGGCGCCGTCTTTGGTTTCGCGAGATTCTCCAGCAGGCGAGCGACCAGGGAAGTCCAACCCGTCTGATGGCTGGCGCCGAGTCCACGGCCCGTTTCGCCGTGGAAATACTCGTGGAATGAGATGAGGTCCTTCCAGTGAGGGTCTCCAGCAAAGAGTGGATCATCGCCGTAACATGGACGCTTGCCGGCGCTGCCAGGCAGGAAGATCTTGCAGAGCCTCGAGCTGAGTTCGTCAGCAACTTGCTCGAGGGTTAGGCTCCGCCCGGACCCGGTAGGAAATTCGACCAACAGGGTATCTCCATAAAAGTGATAGTAACGCTCCAGCGCTTCGATCAGCAGGTAGTTGAGCGGGAACCAGATCGGGCCGCGCCAATTTGAGTTGCCGCCAAACAGACCGGTCGTGGACTCCCCCGGCTCGTAATCAACCCGATATTCCTGCCCGTCCAGGCGAAAGACATAAGGGTGATCCTTATGCACGCGGGAGACCGATCGGATGCCATACGGCGAGAGAAACTCATTTTCATCCAGGAGATACCGAAGCACACGCTGGAGGCGCTCGCGCGAAGGAATGGCCAGCAGGCGCCGGCCACGTCCCGGACTGGCTTGCGAACTGCAGTAATAGGAGCTCAATTCATTGAGGTCGGGACGGTTTTGCAGAAACCAATCCATCCGCTTCTTAAATCCCGGCAATTTTTGGATGAGCGCGTCATCGAGCACTTCGACCGCCAGCAACGGAATGAGGCCGACGAGGGAGCGAACCTTGAGCGGGTACGTGCTGCCGTTCACGCGTAACTGATCATAATAAAATCCATCTTCTTCGTCCCACAATCCGGTGCCTCCGCGGGTGTTGATCGCATCGGTGATGGCCACAAAATGCTCGAAGAACTTTGAGGCCATATCTTCTGTGGCTGGATTATCCCGGGCTAACTCGAGCGCGATGGAAAGCATGGTGGAACAATAGACAGCCATCCAGGCCGTGCCATCGGCCTGGCCGAGGGTGCCGCCCGTCGGCAAAGGCTTGGAGCGGTCGAATACGCCGATGTTATCCAAGCCGAGGAAGCCGCCCGCGAAGAGGTTTTTACCGTCGATATCCTTGCGATTGACCCACCAGGTGAAGTTGATGATCAGTTTTTGAAAACAACGGGAGAGGAACAGCCGATCGCGCCCGCCTCGTGCCCCGGTTGATTTGTACACACGCCAGCAAGCCCAGGCGTGAACGGGAGGATTGACGTCGTTGAAGTTGAACTCGTAAGAGGGCAGTTTGCCGCTCGGGTGCATGTACCATTCCCGCAAGAACAAGACCAACTGCTCCTTGGCGAAGCCAGCATCCACTCGCGTCAGCGGCATCATGTGAAACGCCAGATCCCATGCCGCGTACCACGGATATTCCCACTTATCTGGCACGGAGATCACATCGCGGTTGTAAAGGTGACCCCAGTCGTCATTGCGTCCGGCAAGGCGCTGAGGCGGCGGTGGCGGCATCGCCGGATCGCCATCGAGCCAATCGCGCACGATGTAATGATAAAACTGTTTACTCCACAAGAGACCCGCGTAGGCCTGGCGCGCGACCAGATTTTGGTCGGAAGAGAGCCCAGCCGGCAACCGCTCCCGATAAAAGTCGTCTGCTTCCTGGAGTCGCTCGGCAAAGATCTCTTCGAACTCGGTGCCCAGAGCCGACTGCGGCGATAGTTCGGCGTTTGCGAGGCGAAAACGGAGTTTAACTTCGGCCTGAGCCGGGAGCCTGAGGGAATAGAGCGCGGCTGCCTTGGTGCCAGTGGCTTTCGGATTCACGGCTTCCTTCCGACCGTGGATTAAATACTCGTGGAAAGCGTCTTTGGCGTAAGGAGTCCAGTTCTCCACTCCGAATAATCGGCGCGTATTGGTTTCGTTCTCGGTGAACAGGAGTTCCGGGGCTTTGCCGTCAGGCCCCAACCCCGCTACGAAATGGTGTCTGCCGAAACTAACATGGTCGCCTTGCACCGAAGTTCCACCGGTAGCTTTGAGGGTCGGCCGGACCCAACAGCCATCGTGTTTGCAGCCCCAGATCCACGTGTTGCGGTACCACAACGTCGGCAACAGGTATAAGGGGGCTTCATCGGGACCCCGGTTAACTACCGTCAGTTGGATTAAAACGTCGTCGGGCGAGGCCTTGGCATACTCGACCACTACATCGAAATAGCGATGGCCCTCGAACACGCCGCTGTCCTTTAACTCAAACTCCGGATCGCGCCGGGTCCGGCGCTGATTTTCCTCGACCAACCTGGCATAAGGGAATTCGGATTGAGGATACTTGTACAGGGCCTTCATGTAGGAATGCGTCGGAGTGGAATCCAGGTAGAAGTAGAATTCCTTCACATCCTCGCCGTGGTTGCCTTCCGGACCGGTCAGGCCAAAGAGCCTTTCCTTCAGGATCGGATCCTTCCCATTCCACAGCGCGAGGGCAAAACAGAGCCGGCATTCCCGGTCGGTGATCCCCAACAAACCATCCTCGCCCCAACGGTAAGCGCGGCTGCGCGCTTGCTCGTGTGGGAAGTAATCCCAAACCGTGCCTTCGGGTGAGTAATCCTCGCGAACGGTCGCCCATTGCCGTTCGGAGAGGTAAGGCCCCCAACGCTTCCAATTGGCCACGCGGCCGGCATCCGCCTCCAGGCGCTCCTGCTCGCGAGTCGCGCTCATGGCAGGGGCGTCCGCATGCAAAGGATATTAGCCTCGGGCGCGGTCACTGTTCCGAGTAGTTCCAGAGTAGTCCGCCGTCGGCGAAAAGCGTGGTCCCCGTAAGGTAATCGGCATCGCTGGAGGCGAGAAAAGCGGCGACACCGGCAACATCGCCAGGCTGGCCGAGCCGACGCAACGGGATGTTGTCCAGCAGCGCGTTGAGTTTCGCGGGGTCGTGGAGAAGCTTGGAGTTGATGGGGGTTTCGATCGCACCCGGGGCGATGGAGTTAACGGTGATGCCGAACGGGGCCAACTCAATCGCGAGATCGCGCGTCATCATTTTGACTCCCCCCTTGCTCATGCAATACGGGGCAAAGTGAGGAAAGGGCAGCTCCTCATGAACCGAGCTCATATTGATCACCTTGCCCCCCCGTTTCCTCTCCATCAAATGACGCACAAACGCCTGGGTCACAAAAAACACTCCCTTCAGATTTACGTTCATGACCAGGTCGTAATCGGCCTCGGTCACACTCCAAAAGTCTGCGTTCTTTTCCACGCCGGCGTTGTTGACCAGGATGTCCAGCCTGCCAAGCGCACGGACGCTTTCCTGGACCAGGCGTTGCACCTCCGGCACGAGGCCGAGGTCGGCCCGGATTGCCACCGATTTGCGACCGCTTGCCTGGATCTGTTGAACCACGTGATCGGCGCCCTCGGGATGGCTGTGATAGTTGACTACGATGTCCGCTCCCTCCTCGGCGAGGCGCAGGGCGACGGCTTCGCCGATGCCCTGACTGCTGCCCGTCACCAGGATAGCTTTGCCCTGCAGCTTTAATGCGCTCATAGTTTCGTTATCTCGACGTACGGACGGACACCCGGCGCAAATTGGCGCAGATAGGCCGGTGGCATTCGGCGCCGCGGGGCTCCTTAGCTGATACCATCTCTGCTCAGGCCTGAGCGATATCCGACCCTGCCTCCGGTTGGGATGGAACGGCGTCACGAAAGGGCGTGGCGGCTGGGGCAAGGGGCTTGGTTCTCTTAGCGGGCTTAGGTGCGGTGGGAACCTCGACTCGTCGGGGGACCGGCTTCGAAGCGGCTGGGGCCATCGCCTTTTTCCTGGGGGCCTTGCGCACCCGCGTCCTACGCGCTTTCAATGCCTTGGCGACCGCCTTGGCTTCCTTACGGGTTTGCTTGGCAAACTTCCTGGCTTGCTTGTAGGCTTTGCGGGCGTCTTTGTACTTGGCCTTGGCAAACCGGGCCAACTCGCGAGCCACGTCAGCCTGCTTTTCGGCTTCGGCGGCTCTGGCAGCCAGGTAAGCGGGGCCTGCTTTGGTCTGGCGATTCTTCTGTTTAGAGTTGTTGCTCTTCATAGTTTTGCTCCTGCCTCATGGTGATCGGTTTGAAGAAAGAAAGCGCGATCAAACCAGTGCCGGTCGTGAATCGGTCCATAATTGTGACAGCGGATCCTAAAGCGCAAGCTCGGGATTGTTACATTTTCGCCGGCCTGTTATCGTTTGAGCAATGTCAGAACCAGATTTAACTGTATTAGCGGTCGTGGGCAGCTTGCAGCGAGACTCGGTGACGCGCACTGTCGTTCACCGGGTGGCCGAACGCCTGCAACAGGCGGGGTGCGCACTCGACGTGCTCGATTTTCTTAACGAACCACTGGCTCTCTACAATCCGGATACGACACACGACCTGCCCGGATATTCCGACATCCAACGCCGTGTCGTTCGAGCTGACGTGATCCTGCTTGGCACTCCCGACTATCACGGAGGTCTGAGCGGCGCGATGAAGAACTTTTTGGATCACTTCTGGCACGAATTCGCCGGGAAACTTTTCGCCACGATCGTTGCCTCGCATGAGAAGGGGCTCACCGTCACCGATCAGCTTCGGACTGTTGCCCGGCAGTGTTATGCCTGGACTTTGCCGTATGCGGTTGCTTTCACCGAGGAGGTGGACGTCAAGGAGGGAACCATCACCAGCGATTCGCTGCAGCGGCGATTGGACATGCTGGTCCGCGACGCCCGCGTTTACGGTAAATTGCTCGCCGGCCAGCGCCGCGCGGACCTGGCGGGAACGGAACCGGGCTTCCTAGCGAGGCACCGAGGGGCGAAACTCTGAGCGCCGAAGGTGCTGGAACCGGAATCCGCGACTGGAAAGCCGCAGAAACCGGCAGACACGAATATCTGTCCGGCGGACCGGTGCGCCGCAACGAGAATTGCTGTCAGTACCCCAATTCGGCTTTGCGTTGGGCGGCGGTGGGCAAGGGATCCTTTTTCTTTACGATCGCGTCATGGCCAGAGTCTTTGATGCGTCTGGCTTCCGATGCGTTGAATTCGACGCCCGCTTGGAAATCCGCGGGCACGTCCCCTTCGGCATAAATCGCCTCGACGGGACATTCAGCGACGCACGCGGTGCAATCGATGCAATCCTCAGGGTGGATGACGAGCTGGTTATCCAACTCATAGAAGCAGGCCACGGGGCACACCTCTACACAGTCGGTGAACTTGCAATGGTTACATTTGCTGGTAACGACGTGAGCCATAGACACGTCACTTTGGGGCGATTGCCTCGATTTTGCAACCAGATCTTCTTTAAGTAAAAATCAGGCCAGCTTGTACTGGCCAGGGATGGCGACCTCCGGGAAGGGCAAGCTGCCCATCTCGTAATTCTCCGGACCGAGGCGCCTGGAGCTGTTGAGTATTTCGTCCCACTCGACCGACCGACCCGAGTAGGCCGAATCGCGTCCCATGATGCCGGTGAGGGTGCTTTCGGCCACGGTTTTCGCCTCATTTAACGGTTTGCCGGCTCGGATGCTGGCCATGAGGTCCTGATGCTCCTGCTGGTAAGGATTCACTTCCTGGTCACGGAATCGATAGATAAGCTGCTTATCGACGCCCCGGATCCAATCTTTGCAGTTGCTGGTCCCCTTGGTGCCGACGACGGCTTCCTCGACTTTGCCTTCACAACCATTCATCTGGCGGCATTGGCTAAACATACGCGCGCCTGGTCCATCGACAGCCACCGGTTTTTCCGCAAAAGCATTCTTGCCAGCCTCGATGGCAGCTTTCAGGTGGATGGAGCGGAAGTGTGGAGGCGTCGCCAGGATAACGTAGTTGACT
>JANXQE010000251.1 GCA_025356925.1 Limisphaerales bacterium
TGAGGATGCATCGGGCAGGCTTGCTAATGTGCCATTTCCTCATAGCCGCATCTTAACATTCTCATCGCGCTAAAGAAATATGGGACACAGCCTGAAAACCGAGGCTGTCCCATCATGCGCGAACACCATCAGTCCCAGGTAGGCCGGTCGCCAGCGTGAGGAGGACCCTCTCGAGGTTGTGCTCCGGGTAGAATGCCACTTTGGGTGAGGCAATTAGTCGGTTTTGGCCGGGAGGGTCCCATCGATTGCTGTTTGAACGCGAACCTTCGCGACGATGCCAATGTTGCTGAACACGAGCCTGCCCAGTTCAACGCGAAAGGCTTGTTCCCGATGCGGTTGAACGACTAACGTCTCTGGAATTTTCGCGTGGCGCACATCTACGAGTTTTTCCTCCCCTTCTAAAAACCGCACCTCCAACTCCTGCACGCGCCGAGCATAATTTCCGGCGTTGGTGACGTAGCCGCCCAACCAGAAATCAGGTTTCCGCTGGCCGGGCTCTAACGAGGTTCGCGCAACCAGAAGTTGCTCCCGGTAAGGGGCAAAGCTTCTACCGTCTGGACGGAAAGCGTCTGGAAAGAGCCGACCGCAGACCAGACCAACAAATGCGAGCATTATAGCCACGGAACCAGCCAGAAGGAGGTACGGTCCCCAATGACCTAGACGAGTCTGTGAGGAGCGGCAGAAGGGGCACACCTTTGCCGCCGCTTTGATGGGTTCGGCGCACAAAGGACAGACCTTTATACTTTGGTCTGGGTCCGCGTTCTGAAAACGAAGGTCAGTCGTTTCTGAAGCTTGCGGTCATGGAGAGAGGCTGTCAATGCGAGGCTACGGCTTACGTCATACCGGTAACGATTAGTCGCCGGTCTCGGAGCGATTTGGAGAAGATACGACTGGGGTCGAATTGGCTAATCGAAACAAAAAGGGACGGTCGCCATTGGGCTGATTTGTCGGTTAAGCCTCCAGCTACTTGGTGAACTGCTGGATTTTGTAGGCGGCGTAAAGTGCTGCGTCGGAGGCCGACGCCTCGGCCGAGTTACGAGGAGAGAACGGGCCCTCGAACGGGTGGTTGAGACGGTCGTTGCGTTGGAGACACTCGGAAGCTTGCGACCCCAATCGAAGAGACCGTCGCTCGACACGCGTTCGAGGGCTTTGCGCGTGAGCGTCGCGCAGAAAAGGATTCAAGCAGAACTGGAAAGAGACGCCATGAACCACTTTGAAGCCTCTGACGCGACACGATGGTACTGATAATGCTGCTATCCGAGGGTAAGAAACTAAAAACATGACTCTGATCCTCTTCGCACTCTTGGTCCTGATCATCGCAGCCGCGTGCTTCGGCATGCTCATCGCTGAGGATCAGTTGTCCATCGAGCTGCCATCGCTATTTTCACATCGCGCCGCCAGGTTGCGCGGAAAGGTCGGGCCCGCAGGCTACAGTTTCCTGCGCAACTACAAGCGGATCCACCAGGACCGCATTGAGAGTGCCGTCCGCCAGATGCACCTGGGTGAGGCGGTGAGCATTCAGGATCAAGCGTTCGGCTCCAACGGAGACCCCCTCCCGGAAAAAATAGCCGTCTATGCCTGCAACAACCAGGCCGCCGATCACTTCTTCCACGGGTATGCCATCGTCAAAGCCCGAGAGAAGACGATGCCCGCCTTCAGCACAACCTGCACGACCTTGTCGCAGGCCGACGGCCACTCGTTGGCGTCTTAAACTGTGCGGTAATTTTGCTCTGGAAGCGGTCGGCGTACTCCTTCAGGACAGCGAGTCGGCGGGTTCGGCACTCAGCCGAGGGGGGGTGTCTTTTCATTAGATTCCCCGCGTCCAGCCGCCTGGCCTATCAAGCCGGCCAGGACCTCCGCCTCTTTCATATAGCCGTTCAAACCCGCAAAATAGCAGATGAGCTTCACGCCTTTGGAATTCAACGCGTTCGAAAGGTCCAGAATCAGTTCCCGCCGCGAGCACTTCTCACCCGGCGTGTAGCCCGTGCATTCGTTGAAGGTTCGGTGAGAATTCACACGGATATTTCGGTCGTGACGCTTCACCGCCGGGGCCGTACTTGCGCCAGCAGCCACTGGTAGAATTCAGGATTATTGTAGGTCTCAGTCCAGGAGTCATGGCCCGCGTCGCGGTAGATGGTGAACTTGGGGTGGCCCCCGGCGCCCTTAATGGCATCGACCATTTCCTGCGAGCGTTGGAGGGGCACCGTGGTGTCTTTGCCGCCGTGAACGACCCAGGTGGGGAGTTTGGCCAACTTAGGAGCATCGGCCGGATTGCCTCCGCCACAGGTGGGGGCGATAGCGGCGAACTTTTCCGGATGCGCTGCGGCCAGCGACCAGGTGCCCTGGCCGTCCATGCACATTTCGAATTCATGTGCCCTTCAATATTCTTTTGTCTTCAAAAAATCAATGAAGAGGTTTAAATCCCGGAAGCCCTGCCCGAAAACCGTTGGTTCCAATCGTTATGCAAGCAGAACGCGCGTTCGGGGCGAATGGAGAGGAGTGATTGAGTCAGGCCATGGGCTGCCCAGGAAGCGCTGGCGTTGGTGGACACACCGCCCGGCGGGCTTGTTTCCGCTAATCCACCTCTACTGTAACGACGCCAAGGATAGTCGTCTCGCGGCGTTGGAGCACACGGCCAAGCGGTTGGAGCGTCTGCCAATAGACAAACCCCATCAGTGCGGCAAGCGCGCCGGAGAGGAGAAGGTTTACGGGTACCGCGTTTGGCCAACCAGCCTTTCGCCACAGCAAGTCCGCCAGCGGCGCCGCGAACACTGGCGCCATTGCAAGTGGGAAAAGTAAATGGCACAAGACCATTACTAACATCGCCAGGGCGGGCATTTTGGTCGGTTTCATCGAGCCGGGCTGGATTCGATACGGCACCAGAATGGAAAGCAGGTTCCCCACAAGTCCCGCGATCAGGACTACCGCGGCGAGTTGTAGCAGCGAGGCCGCCAGAATGAGGATTGGCGGCCGCAGCCAGATCGAAATCAACGTGAGCAGCAACAAGCCGAATGCGGCGACGACCGGCAAGCCGGCGAGGTTTTTCCCAAGCAGGATGAGGCGCCGGTCCGCGGGCGAAAGGATCAAGGCGCGGAATCCGTCGCGATCGAAACCGAACTGGTTGGACAAAAACTGGACAAGCATAAAGACCGAGAACACCACTGCACCAGTTGTAATGAAAGGCTTCGCGACTTCCGCAATCTTGGGCGGGCCGCGGAGCACGAACGATGCGCCGACGATTACCGTCACGAGAAACGAACTTGCCCATGCCATTTTTATTTCGGGCGCGCGAAGCATCGAACGGAATGTGGCGAGCGCGAGCGCCGCAGCCTGCTCGGGCACTCCGGGGAGCCGGAGTTCAAGGAATCGACTTCCCGGTTTGGTGAGGGTCGGACCTTCGGTTTGCACGCGGGCGGGTCTAACCTGCACAGCAGCCTTTTGGCCAGTTTCGCCATGATAGAAGCGCACCGTGTCCCGATATGCCCGGCGCAGCCCGAGTGCGCCGAGGCTTAAGCAACCAAGGGTGCCGAACAACGCCGGCAGCATCCGCCCTTCGGCGAGAGCCCCGGCCGCGAACGGCAGCCAGAGCGGTGGGATAAACTCCTGCGCCGCCATTAGGCGTCTTAGCATTTCCTGACCGCTGGCTTTGCGCGGGCTGCGTTGGTTTTGCGCCGCCTCCGAAGGGGAGGCAGGTGAATGGCGTGGCCTGCTGCGAATGAGGTTGAAATACAGGTTGGGTGCCTGGGACACCAGAATGAAAGCGAGCGTGACGCCCATGATAATTGTGCGGCGTCGGCGCGGGTTGGACATCAACGTTGCCAGCCATCCACGCAGGAAATAGGTCCAGGCACTCACCATCAAAACCATGCTGAGCGCGAGCGGTGCCAATAACAGCATCACTGGGCCCCGCGAGACCGCGAGGCCAAAGGCTAAGCCCATCATCGCGGGCACCAGAATGATGGTGCTGAGCGCTAAGTGCGACGCAAGGTAGTTGACGATGAACATCTGGCCGAGGGCAACCGGAAGGTGCATGAGCCGCTGGAGATCGATGCTCTCAGAACGCTGGAGTTCGTTAAGCAGCCCGATCATCCAAAAGAAAAGAAAGGCCACGGTAACGCCGAACCAAACCACCATTACGACCTGAGGTTTCGCTTGGCCTAAACCGAATATTCCGCCAAGCGAGCCACCCACGAAGCTCACCCCCGCGACGACGAATAGGGTGACGGCGACAAGTGCAGCTATGACCGCCCCGACGCCCTTGTCGCGCGCCCATTGATTGCGCGTGAGCCGCCAGCGCAGCCAAAGGATCGTCTTGAGTTGTTCAAAGTTCACCTCAGCCCTCAAGCCAGCTCAGTTTCTGCGCCTCGTGCTCGCCGGTGCTGACGACGGTCAGAAACTTGTCCTCCAAAGAGCCGGCGCGCCGCAACTCTTCCATCGTGCCTTGATGAACGAGTTGCCCGCGAGCGATGATGCCCACGTCGGTGCAAAGCTTCTCGACGATCTCCAGAACGTGGGAGGTAAGGAAAACGGTCGCACCGCGCCCGACGCACTGCTTAAGCGTGTCGCGCAATACCCGCGAGGCAACGGCGTCGACGCCCTCGAAGGGTTCGTCGAGGAACAACAGGTCGGGATTGGGGATGAGCGCGGCAGCCAGCGCGAGCTTCTTCTTCATCCCATGCGAGAACTCGAGCGTGAGCTTTTTCTCCTCCCCGGCGAGATCCATGATCGCGAGCAACTCCTCGCAACGCTCTCGAACAATCGCCGACGGCAACAGATACATGCGACCGACAAAAGTGAGGTATTCTCGCGCCGTCAGATTGTCAAAGAGCGCAAGGTTTTCCGGCACGACCCCGATGCGGCGCTTGACTTCGAGCGCGTGCCGTGGGTCGCTAACGTCCTGGCCCAGAATCCGGATGGTACCGGAGGTTGGCGCGAGCAGTCCCGTGAACATCTTGATTGTGGTGGATTTGCCTGCACCGTTGGGGCCGAGGAAACCATAAAAACAACCAGCTTCTACACGGAGATTGAGGTGATCGACGGCGCGAACAAGACCGAATTCACGGGTGAGGTTGGTCGTTTCGATGGCCGGGTTCATGGCGTATTCAACTCGATGGAGAGTCTAGAGCATCGGCCAAAAAGTAAACCGGGAAGATGACCCACTGACCAGGCGGCCTTGGTATAATAGCTGACATTTTGGCGGTAATTTGGGGATCGCCTGCTGTCGCTGAGATGGCTGCGAACAACCTGGTTATTTGGGGGGATCCCCAAAGCAACCAGCTCCTGGTCAAAATAGCGTCTCAATTGCCGATTCTCTGGGACGCGCATGGAGTGCATACGCCGCAGGCGGATTATCCGGCCGACAAGTATGCACTCCAGATAGCCGATGATCCGACAAGCAAACCAGCTCGCAGCTTCACTCGGATCATTTTCTGCCACCCAGAGGTGATTAATTTTGCCAGCCGCCACCCAACGCGCGGTAAAGTTGGACGACCGCAAGGAGTTGATTGAGTCGGGTCTGGACGAGCGCGTTTTCAGTCGGGAAGAGCTGCTGCCGCTCCTGCAAAACCTCAGAATAACTCGCGTTGCCGGACTGGTATCAGAAAGATGAATTGCCGTGCAGAATTCGGTCGGGATTTTGTCCAAGCAAAACGCTGAGCTGGTCTTCCATCAAGGTGATTTGGCGATCGAGTTCGGGAATGGTTGCCGCGGCGGAATGCAGCAGCGCTTCGGCGGAGGATGTTACCGTGATTTTCCGAATGCGATTCGTCACAAGTCGTGCAGCGGAACGATTTACCGCAGTCCAAATCGAAGTGTGGAATCGTATACGGTTTCATACATTCCGAGGGTGCGCGATGTAAAGGGCATCCGGGTTGCTGCCAGGCAACGCATCGGCGGTTGTAAATCGAACCACGTTCGTCCCATCGACGCGCCAGAGGTTCTTTTGCTGCGTTACCGTCCAAACCCGGTTCTGACGATCCACGGCGAGCGCCCCGGTCTTTGTCCGATTAGGACTTTGGGGGATGGCCGGAATGCCGGGCACCGCGGGAAACGATTGCCCGTCAAATCGCGATAGTCCCCCGCTTGTGCGCAGCCAGAGGATGCCATCGGGCGTCGCCGCGATGTCCATCACGCGGCCTGCCGTCAGGCCATTGGTTCCGCTGGGAAAGTTATCAACAAACCGCCGGTTCCCGGGATGAAACCGCGAAACGCCCTCCTCCGTGCCAAACCACAGTAAGCCGCTTTGAGCGCGATAAATGCAAAACACCCGGTTGTCAAGGAGTCCATCCCGCTTCGACAAGGTAGTGAATGTAAATCCGTCGAAACCGGAGACTCCATTTAGCGTGGCCAGCCACAGTGTTCCGTCCGGCATAAACTGGAGGTTATAGATCCGGGTGCTGGGCAGGCCGTTGGCGGTGGAGTAACGCCGCAAGCGCCCTTTGCGAAACGGCGCCACTCGGAAGTCGGCGGTAAAGGTCTTGCCCGGAGCGACATGAACGATCTCGCCTCCACCATAAGCCAGTTGGGCGTCGGAGCCGTGCAGCATCACCTTGTAATCTCCCGGCCGCAGATTCAGGAAGCGGTAAGCCTCGGAGGTGTTGGTGGTAGTCGCTGTAACTGTGGTTCCCACAAGTCCGGGCGTGGCGAGTTTTCCGGCCGCCAGAGCTGGCGCGTCCGCACGAATGATTTGGACCAGGCCATCATCGATCAGCGAACCATCGATAATAATTGAGATCAGGATATTTACGAAAATTTGTGCGGCGCCTTCAGTGGTACCTGTACCCCCACGTGCTCCACTTGAACCCGGGCAACAGTAATCATTGGGTTACCCTCAAACTCGAAGGAGTTCAATCCAACCGCGTGGCGATTGGCGCTCGAATCCGCGTCGTGGTCCAGAGCGCCTCCGGTGAACATAGTTACCACAAAACCGTGGGAGCCGGTGGCAGTTTCGGCGCTTCCCGGCTGCGTCAGGAAATCGGGCTGGGCCAAGTGCAATCGGTCGCCCGGGTGAAAGTTCTCTGGCCGCGAATCGGACGCACTCAAACCATTGCCGGCCTGAAAATGGATGGATGCTACAAGGTCAAAGCGGACGAGGCCCAAGCAATTCCCTGGACCCTCAAGAGCTTCCGGATTGATACCAGCAGCGGCGCAGCGCATCATCACCGCCATTGATGATGGGTTTGCGCCGATTTATTGACTGGCTGCTCCTGTTTTTTGCGACCTCGTTAGGTGCGGGTGATTTGCGATGGGAGGTTGGCCCCTACGGCCGGCGTGCTCCGTTGCCGGTGCCCTCCCAAGGCAAACCCGGTTTTACTTTGTTGCCGGCCAGCGAAACGGGCGTGAGCTTTACGAATGTTCTGAGCGATGCCCGGGCGGTCGAGAACCAGATTCGGCTGAACGGAGCTGGGCTCGCGTTGGGGGACGTCGATGGCGATGGCTTATGTGACATCTACCTATGTGGATTGGAAAACCATAACGTCCTTTATCACAACCTCGGCAATTGGAAGTTCGAGGATGTCACCGGCCAGGCCGGAGTCGGCTGTGAAGGCCAGTATTCCACGGGCGCCGTGCTGGCCGATGTGAATGGCGACGGGTCGTTGGATCTGCTCGTCAATGGGGTCGGGACTGGCACACGACTCTTCCTCAACGACGGCAAAGGCCATTTCACCGAATCAAAGAACAGCGGGCTGCTGCGCAAGTACGGAGCAACCAGCATGGCTCTGGCAGACATCGATGGCGACGGCGCTCTGGATCTCTACGTCGCCAATTATCGTACCGAAACGGTGCGCACCACAGGCTACATGATTCTCCGAGCGGGCGACCGGCCCATGGCCCGACCGGAAGACCGAGACCACCTTGAGGTAACGCCCGATGGTCATGTCCTGGAGCTCGGTGAACCCGACGCTCTGTATTTGAACGACGGTCACGGGCATTTCAATCTGGTTTCCTGGACCGACGGCCGGTTCCGCGACGAGCAGGGGCGGCAGTTGGCGAAAGCGCCTTTGGATTGGGGTCTGACGGTGACGTGCCGGGACTTGAATGGTGATGGGTTTCCCGATTTGTATGTCTGCGACGATTTTCAAACCGAGGACCGGCTCTGGCTCAACGACGGCCATGGAAACTTTCGTGCGACTCCGGCTCTGACCCTCCGCCATACACCCTCTTTCTCGATGTGTATTGATGTCGCTGATATCAATCGTGACGGATACTTCGACCTTTTCGTGGCGGACATGCTCAGCCGCGAACACCGCCGCCGGCTGATGCAGTTGGGCCTGACGGCACCGTATGTTCCAGCCGTGGGAATTTACGATGACCGCCCTCAGTTTGATCGCAACGTGCTGCAACTAAATCGAGGAGATAACACTTTCGCCGACATTGCCCCCTACGCGGGCCTGGCAGAAACCGAGTGGACGTGGGTCGGAGCGTTCCTGGACGTAGACCTGGATGGTTACGAAGACTTGCTTTGTACTACCAGTCACGCGTTCGACACCCAAGACATGGACTTCGAGGCACGTATTCGAGCGAAAGGGCCTTGGCCGCGAGAAAAGGTGCCGCAGAAGCTACTGCTCTATCCCAGGATGTCGCAGCCCAAACAGGCCTTTCGCAATCGCGGTGACGTAACCTTCGAGGATGCCGCAGCGACATGGGGCTTCAACCAAGTGGGCGTCAGCCAGGGAATGGCCTTTGCCGACCTGGACAACGACGGCGACCTGGACGTGGTGATAAATAACCTGAACGGGGTCGCCGGGCTTTACCGCAACAACAGCTCCGCTCCGCGCATTGCGGTGCGTCTAAAAGGCAACCCGCCCAACACCCATGGAATTGGAGCGAAGGTCGAACTGATCGCGGGAGTGGAGACCGAGCCCGGCGGAACTCCGGTTGAGTTCGTCCAGAGCCAGGAGATTTGCGCCGGCGGCCGTTACCTGAGCAGTGACGAACCGATGCGTGTGTTCGCCGCGGACGTCACCCAGGCCCTTCGGAATCGTTGGTCGCAATCCCACCCTGGCTCGGCGACTATGCCCACCAACGTTCACCTCCGGCTCAAAGTCCATTGGCGTTCCGGCCGGCAAACCACCGTGGAAAATCCGAGCGCGAATTATGTGTACGAGATCGCCGAGAGTGAGTCGCAACCGCCGGCCTCAGAATCTCACGAGCCTGCCAAAGCCAAACCTCTGTTCGAGGATTACAGCGCGCGCCTGCACCATGGTCACCATGATGACGCTTTTGATGACTTCGCTCGGCAGCCTTTACTGCCGCGAAAGCTCAGCCGTGCAGGGCCGGGAATCGCCTGGTTCGATTTTGATCGGGACGGTCACGAAGGTTTGATCATCGGCAGCGGCAAAAACGGCCGCATGGCTGTATTCCGCAGCGATGGGAACGGTGGCTTTACTCCGGTGGCGAATGCCTCGCTGGCAGCTCCGGTAAGCCGGGACCAGACCTGCGCGGTAGGAGGCGTTGACGGCCACGAAGCGCCGGTAGTGTTTGTTGGCGCCAGCAATTACGAGGACGGCCAATCGGCCGGCTCGCTCCTGCGGGTTTATGACCTCAAAGCAGGCACAGCTTCGGAATCCTTTGCGGGCCAGGAATCCAGTTCCGGACCACTGGCGCTGGCAGACGTGCATAATCGTGGAAAGCTGGATTTATTCATTGGCGGCCGCTGCGTTCCCGGTAAGTGGCCGGCGCCAGCCAACTCTCTCCTCTTCGAAAACAAGAACGGCGGATTTTCACTCGACCTGACTAACACCGTGGGGTTGGCTAATCTCGGCCTGGTGACCGGAGCAGTCTTTGCCGACTTAAACGGAGATGGCTGGCCCGACCTAATCCTGGCCTGTGAATGGGGGCCAATCCGTGTCTTCCTGAACGAACACGGACAATTGCGCGAAGCTACGGCGGAACTGGGCCTCCAATCGTATGTCGGCTGGTGGAACGCAGTGACGGTGGGGGACTTTGACGGAGATGGATTGTTGGATATTGCCGCCTCCAATTGGGGCCTGAACGGCGGCCCGGACGGTTACGAACGGCCAGCCCTCGTTCCCGATTTCAAGGGGCAGAATCAAGCAGGCGTGCCGCTGCTGTTTTGGGGCGATTTCACTGGCGCGCAGGGAGTCGATATCATCGAAGCCGAGTATGATCCGGAATTGGGAAAAGTCGTCCCCACGCGGGCGAAACCTGCAATGGAGCTGGGCCTGCCTTTCGTGAGCGCGAAGTTCCAGACCTTTGCCGCTTATGGCAGTGCCGGCGTTGCCGAGCTGATCGGTGACCAATTCGCTTCGGCGCACAAACTGGCTGCGCCCTGGCTGGCCTCGACCGTGTTTCTGAATCGACAAGGAAAGTTTAAACCAGTCGTTCTCCCGCCCGAAGCACAGTTCTCCCCCGCTTTTGGGATCTGCGTTGCCGATTTCGACGGCGACGGCAATGAGGATCTTTTCCTGGCTCAAAACTTTTTTGCGGTTCAGCCCCAGGCCGTTCGTTGCGACGCCGGCAGAGGTGTGCTGCTTCGCGGCGACGGCCAGGGTCATTTTCAGGCGATTCCCGGCCAGGTCAGCGGATTGACAGTTTATGGGGAAGGCCGCGGGGCGGCGGTCTGTGATTTTGATGGAGATGGACGGGTCGATCTTGCCGTCGGGCAAAACGGCGCCGACACCCGCCTGTTTCACAACCTCGGCGCGAAACCTGGGCTGCGGGTGCGCGTGACCGGGCCGCCGGGCAACCCGGACGGTATCGGCACGCAGGTCCGGGCCATGTTCGGCAAACGCAGCGGACCGGTTCGCGAGATTCACGCCGGGGGCGGCTACTGGTCGCAAGATGCGGCCACCCAGGTTCTGGCCACACCGGAGCCGCTCACCGCGATTTGGGTGCGTTGGGCAGGCGGAACGACGAACGTTTTCGAGGTGCCTGGCGGAGCGCGAACGATCACCCTGCGCAAGGACGGCGTAACTTCTGAAAAGGTGAGCACAAAATAGACCCGACAGCGTGGCAAACTCACTGATCACTGCTACTGTTACTTTCATGGGGAACGGCTTTTTGTTGAGTTGCCTGCGACAGCATGGCAGGTGCAATCATGCAAGCGGCATCGCACCGAAGGGCCACGGGCCGGGGGCAGTCTCCGGACTGCCCGGACTCGGAAAAAGAAATCGGTGTGACCTAAGGTCATCACTGGCATCTCATGCTCTTATGTATCTGGTTGTCTGGAGCGGCCTGTTGTTTCTGGCGTTCGTCCGTACGGTGGCTGGCGCGGAACCAGGAACTCAAGGGGCGTAGCTGCCGGGAACCAACCAGATTTGGTGCGGCCCCTCCAACGCGATTGCGGAGTTCGCATCACCTCGCCCTCAAGCCGCTAGTACTCTCAAAATGATCGAGAGGCTCAAACAGGTTCGTGAGAAGGCAAATCCGCGTGCGAATCCCTTTATAAGCGATCGACGGGCTGACATGATGAAAACTAGCCTGTCGAGCATGACTAATCTCAATTTGGAACAGGAGATGACATTCCGGTGCAAATTGGGAGTCGAACTTGTTCAAGCGGGTCGCTCTGAAGACGCATTGCGCGAGTATCAAACCGAAACGAGTGTCAGTCCTCACTTTTGACATAAGGGCGCTCAGTTGGGTGGTTCAGCAGGTTTGAGACATAGGTCCAACTGCCCACCTTGAGGCGCTGCGCTGTCCAGGCCAACGTCATGGTCGTTTCCCGCCGCAGCCGCTGCGCCACCCTCACTTTCTCCTCGTCCCCTTTGCGCCGCCGCGCCAGTTCCCTTTCCTCCCGGCCCACTCGTTTCAACTCTTCGCCCACAATCCGTTGGGCCTTCTCCTGGCCGCTCTCCCGGCGCTCTGCCCCATAATGGTTGGGCCCTACGCGCTCGGTCGCCCACGCCAGCAATTCTTTGCGCAACCACCAGATGGAAGTGATTGTGCATCAGGCAACAGCCAACAGGCATGCACGTGCCATTCGGCGTTGGCACAGGCTGCGCGTTTTCAGGGTTGCTGGGATCGGTTTTTTCGGCTTACGATCCGTTGCAATGTGACTGCGTGATGTGTGGATCGTTGGTTGTGCAAAACTCAAAAGTGCTATCCCCATGGGAGAGGGAGAACCGCGCCAGTCGGTCGGCATAGCAGGCGCTCTTCCCACTTGGTCGAGTCGACGATCACTTTTCCCTGTCCCTTCGGGAGCAGGTAGGGTTGAGCGAAATCTGCTTGTGGAAATTCCGAGCGTTGTGACTTCGGCACTCGGCACTCGGCTCTCGGTTTTCGGCTTTTGAAACATGGCTCCTAAATCCAGTTTTCTCGATAAGGTCCTCGGACGGATCAGCCGCCTGGACGCAGAAGGCCTTCAAACTGTCGTCCAGCGGCTGGCCAGCGAACGGACCTTTCTCGAAACCCTGTTTAATACCATCGAAGACGGCGTGCTGGTGGTCGATGAAAACGCCAGGATTCTCTATTTTAACCAGGCCATTGCCCGGTTCCTGGGCTTTCAAGCCGATGTCGAAGGCCAGCCGATTACCGACTTCATTCCGGAGCTCGATTGGGACAAAATTGTCCGGTTTGACAGCGCGGGCGGGCAAGGCGTCGTGCGCCACGAATTCGAAATTCATTTCCCCCGGCCCCGATTCTTGCGGCTCTACGCGGCCCCTCTCGATGGCCGGGCCGAGGGCAGTTCCGGTGTGGCCCTCATCGTTCACGATGCCACTGAAGCGCGCCAACAAACCTTCGAAGCGATCGAAAGCGAACGGGTGCAGGCGCTGAAGTTACTGGCCGCGAGTGTTGCCCATGAAATTGGCAACCCACTCAACGCTCTGCACATTCACCTGCAGCTCATGGAGCGGGAAATTCGGAAGCTCAAGAAAGGTTCCGATGGCAGACCCGCGGAGGGAACACCCGGAGCTCCCCGGTCGCGGTCGCGGTCGCAGGCCCCGCTCGGTCTGGCCGAGACGGGGGACATTGCACAAAAACTCGAACAGTTTCTCGGTGTCGCCAAAGGCGAAATTAGCCGGTTGGATTACATCGTTACCCAGTTCCTCCAGGCCATGCGCCCGACTCCGCCACAAATGAAGCTCTCACCGCTCAATGAAGTGGTGCTCAAAACCCTGGAGTTGCTTCAGCCAGAGCTGGACAATCGCGGATTACATGTCAAGTCGCGGCTGGCTCGACAGCTTCCGATCACGCCGATTGACCCTGTTCAAATCCAGCAGGTTCTGGTGAACCTGGTCAAAAACGCGATGCAAGCGATGACCAAAGGGGGCACACTGAGCCTGCAAACCGGTGAAGGCTCCGACGGGGTTTGGGTGGGCGTTGCCGACACCGGCGGTGGCATCCCTCAAGAACAGATCAATCGTATTTTTGAACCTTTTTTCACCACTAAGGAAAAGGGCTCGGGCCTGGGTTTGATGATCGTACAACGGATCGTTCGCGCCCACGGCGGAAGGATCGAACTGGAAAGCCAGGTGGGTCGCGGTACAACTTTCCGAATTTGGCTTCCGCTCCACGAACGCAAGCCCCGTTTGCTGGAAGCGCCCGCGTAAGCCGATAGGAGCTGATGTGATCCCGACCAGAATTTATTCTTTGCGTCCCCGAGTTTAAGGGTGGCGCTCCCCGGGTCAGCAATTGATTGATCACAGCGCTGTACCGGACGACAGTTTGACCGAAACCGGCAACACTCTGTTCGGCGGCAATCGGCTCGTGGCCCCGCCCAGAGTTCAACTCCCCCGCCACTCGGGGTTCTACCGACTTCCCCTCGCCCAGGACCATCGAGGTTTGTAAGCGCGGGCGTTTGTTACTCGTTACGGCCAAAAAGCAACATTTGGCGTAACTCTGGTTCGCGCGATCCATCGGCTGGCCGCGACTTGGCGCTGGCACCGCGCCTGCTAATGGTGGATGGAAGTCCCTCGCCAACCGAGGCACTTCCAGACTGAACCACAACGAAAGGAAAACGAAAATGAAGGCATTGAAAGAACAGAAATCACGGGTGAATTCACTGCTGTACGCGATCTGCGCGGCGCTCGCGATCGGCGTCTCTGGGTGTACCGGGGGCTCCGGCGGCAGCGCAACCACCGAGCCGGCCGCGGGAGCGGCTGGAAGCGACACAAATAGCCCGGCCACGAATGCGCCAGGCGCGACAAACGCGAGCGCTTCGGCAGACGCCACCCCAACCACTGCAAGCAGTGGTACTCAATAACCTGCCAAAACCGCTTCAATCCAGTCGGGTGGCTCGTCATCGCGCCACCAACTCCCTTGACCTGGGTGGGGTGCCCCAAGCACAATCTGCTTATGCCCCATACCCCGGACTCCATCCTATTGGTCTGCGTAGGTGGCCCCGATATAGGGAAACGCCTTGCGGTTTCGGCACGGCCGGCGACGGTCGGTCGCTCTAGCTCGTGCGAGGCCGCTAGCGATGATCCCGAGGTCGCCCAAGAGCATCTGATTCTAAAACTCGACGGGGGAAAAGTTAACTTCAGCGCCTCCGCCGATTGCGTCGCCTTCGTTGATAGCCAGCGCGTTGTCACTGGGTCGTTCAGTCCGGGACAACAGTTGCGGATTGGCCGCTCACTGTGGGAAATCCGAAACCCTTCAAATTCATCAAGTGATCTCTACTCCTTGCTCGGAGGAATTGGTGATCGAATCAGCCAAGTAGCGGGAGGGGAGAAACTCGAAGGTTTCAATCTGCCGGAAATGTTCTCGGAAATCTGGCGCAAGCGAAGCGACGAGGACATGGAGAACTATTTCGCGGTGGGGACGCCGTTGAACACTCCCAAACTCGGCGATGTGGAAACGAGCTGGCCCAAGCCTTGGTTTTTTTTCAAAACCTTCATGCTGGCTGCCTTGGTTTATTTGGGATTTCTTTTCGCTTACGATCAGTTCAGCAACGAAAACTTGCTGCCTGGGTTGCTGATCATCGGTTCATTTGTGATGCCGCTGACGCTTTTGATTTTGTTTTTTGAAGTCAATGTTTTGCGCAACGTGTCGCTGTATCAGGTTTTGAAGCTGTCATTGTTGGGCGGGATCCTCTCGCTCATTCTATCGCTGTTCCTGTATCAATGGACCAATCTTGGCCTCACCGGCACCTGGTTTGGCGCCCTGGGCGTTGGGTTGGTGGAGGAAACCGGGAAAGCGGCGGCTCTGTTGTTAGTACTGAACAAGCTCAAGTACCGCTGGATCTTGAACGGCATGTTGTTCGGCGCGGCGGTGGGCGCGGGGTTCGCCGGTTTTGAATCCGCGGGTTATGCTTACCGGTTCGGGATTCAAAACATTACCACTCGGGGATTGCTTGCACTCTGTGGCGGGCACGTCTTATGGACCGCCCTCGTCGGCGGTGCCTTGTGGCGCGTCCGAGGAGATCAGCGGTTTCAATGGGTGATGCTGCGCGACATGCGCTTTCTGCGCGCCTTCGGTCTCGCGGTGGCCATGCACATGGTTTGGGACGCCCCTCTTGAACCGCCGCTTCACGTGAAAGACATCGTTCTCGGTTTCATCGTCTGGGCGGCGTTGCTGAGTTTTATACAAACCGGCCTGCTTCAGATTCGCGCCGCTCAAACAATCGGTGCGACGGAATTCTTCAAGCAGCGAAACCTTGCGGACAGCGTGGCCAAGGGCCCGTGAACGCCGGCTTTCGACCACCGCTTTCAAGCGCTCAAACCTGGGGCGAAGAGATCTGAAGGCCGTTACCAGCCGCTGTAGGCTTGGGCAGGCTCTTTGGCTGACGAGTAGCCCTCGACGGTTGTTCGCTCCATCAGCCACCGGAAATCCTGCCTTTCCGCATACGGCATGGCAAACGGAAGCGGCTGAGCTCCACCTGGCCGCGCCGGCCGTCTGGTGCTCGCGTAAAGCCAATGGTGCCTTTCTGTGTGCCCGTCGGTGAAGCTAAGGTTCACCGAACCATTGTGATAGGAGGCAGGCAGATCAAACCATTCACCGCGGTCTGGTTTGTTCAGGAAATAACCATCGTTGATGCTGTCGGGGTGTTCCTCGATAAAAACAAAAATTTGCGAAGGCTTTGGAACCTGCCCGATCTTAAAAAACTGTTTGTAATCCGGATTGTTTGTATTCGCCCCGGCGCTGCTGAAGACTCCGGCGTCCCCGACCATGGCATTCATGGAGATACTCCGGACCCGCTTTTCCCAACCGGCCTGACTCTGCAGATCGCTGAGCACATTGTCGCTCGGGCATCGATAAACTCCCGCCGAACGACTCGTGTAGTTTCCAATGCCGCCTTTCGTCAAAAGTGTCGAATTGGTATTGTCCGAGGTGTTGGCATTGTCCGGATTTTGCACTTCCCAATCCATGACCGTGCTGCTCCAGTTCAGAAACGAGTTCTGAGCGACCGTCTGCCGGATTTCGGCTGCGCCAAGGTTATACGGGAAGCGCTCGCTCGCCTCGTCGCCATAGAGCTGGCAGGCCAGCGCAAGCTGTTTCTCGTTGTTGAGGCAAGTGATCGCTCTCGCTTCAATCTTCGCGCCGCTCAACGCGGGCAACAGCAGCCCGGCGAGGATCGCAATCATGGCGATCACCACGAGCAATTCGATCAGCGTAAATCCGGTTTCCCTACGCTCTCGCTCGGATGCGCCAACACCATCCTGCTGCCAATAGCTGTCCATCTGATAAAGTAAATTATCTTCCTTAACTATTACGGCTGGACTGGGGATTTGTCAAAGACCCAGGGCCGACCAATTGGGCAGCGAAGCAGGCACTGCGTTGAAGTATCCTTGGATTGCGCAGAACCAGCCCCCGCGCAGCCAGCCGTGTCGGCGTACTTCGCAGATTCGGTGTTGTGTCCGTTCCAGTTGTAGCAGCCGCGAGGAGGCGCAAAAGAAGCAGGGATACTGTTTGGCGAGCGCCTTCTGTCTGTCTTTCGGGTCTTTCATAATCCGCGTCTATCCGTGCCCATCCGCGGTTGAAATACTGTTCCCAGTTTCAAAAGTTCCGCTTTTGCGGTTAGAACTGTGCGCTCAGGCCAAAATTAAAGCGTGGCTGGTAAGCCTCCGTGGTCGTGGTTCCCAGCAAGGGCCAGGAAAAGAGGAACCGAGCGTCGAAGTGGG
>JANXQE010000276.1 GCA_025356925.1 Limisphaerales bacterium
TCCACTTCCGCGGGCGCCACGACCCGCGGATCGATGGTTTCAGCGAGTGCCGGAATCCGGATCGCCCGCGCCACCCAGCCGTGGTGCCGCAGGGTCCCCCGAAACGGCGGTTGGCCCGCTACGTTCCCCGTCAGACGCCAGCGTTGCGCATCAAATCCTTCCAGCAGGCTGACTTCCGTGCCTTCCGCTTCCTTCGCCGTGGGTTCGAGATCAAAGTATTGTTGCAGGACTTTGCGACAGCCGCCATGGACTACGCGGGCGGCAGCGCCAACCTCTTCATCCGAACAGGACGCCACATCCTGTTGCAGAAAATCCACCAGACGCCCTTCTCGCTGCAACGCGCTGAGCAGTTGCAACCCGGACGCATGCACCCGCTGCGGGGCCGGTTCGACCGCCGTTGTTTCCAACGTCCGGATCGCCTGGGCGACTCTCCTCGCGAATTCCCCACTAAACCACAACCGGAAACCCAGCTCCAGCCGCTTCCAAACCGAAACGCCGTCGGTCCCATCGTTTTGTTCCATCCGGGGACAATACTGTGAATGCGGGCGCCGGGCAAAACCGAAGATGAGGGTTGTTGCCGACGGCAGTGGGGCGAAGCCTAACCCGGCCACAGGTCCATGCACGGGACGGCACCGCTTGCGAAGGCTCTATTCACACTAATAATATTGATAAGATAAAATAATCTAAATGGGTCGTTGGAATCAGAAAACAGTTGCCACTTCTTGTGTCTGGGGTAATGTCTCCTATAAGTGACATTCTTTCATACAAGAAAGTTGGGCAGTGTCTCAATTTGGGGCAGTGCAAGCCAGCCTTCCCAGGTCGCCGCTCGCGTTTCGGCGTGGTCCTGGTCCCCCATTCGTGGATTGCGCTACGCCGGTCGCGTCGGGCCGCTGCCCCAGGAAAATCCTAGTAGCACTTGCTGATTTTCGGGATAAAATGTTTGGAAGGCTCAGAAACAACGCCAGCGCGAAGCTAACCCGGTTCCCGTGGGTCAGAGCTCGGGTTTTGAGGCGTTTGTGGTCTTCGGGGCATTTGCGAAAATGAGTGAACACGAGCGCCGGTTAAGATTCCCTGGCCGGAGGCCAAGAGCACGCTTGGTACGGCCGATGCTTGAGCCTCGGTGGGGCGCGGATAGTAGGAAATGTGAATGACCAGAAAAGCCGGGTTCATGTCGAGTAAACTAGCGGGAGCGATTCTCTTGCTTGTGTCGCTTATGGTGTTGGCCGGGCGGGTGCAGGCGGCCGCGAATGCCTTGCTGGGCTGGAGCGAGACGGGATTGCACGAAACGGACGGCAGCGACGTCTCGATCTATTCGATTTCCCCTCCGTACAGCACCATCCACGCTCAGTTTATGGTGGGCGGGCTCCTGGTTACAAACCCTGCCGGGATCACGGTCACTTACCAGGCCATCGCCGATGCGTCCGGATCGCTAAACTCCACTTCTCAGGGGAAGGGGAATTTTTATCAGTATGCAAAAGCTCTGTACGGCGTAGGGCTGGCACCAGACCAGGGATTGGCGGGGTTCGGGATGCCGGGTCCAGCCAATCGGCCGCAGGCAATGACCTTTGATCCGGCGCAGAAGTGGTTCAGCGCGCAGGGGATTCCGATCACTCCCTACGATGATCAGGGGCGAAAGAATTATTACCCAATGATGCGTTTGGCCGCGCACGACAGCTCGAGTAACCTATTGGCCACCACCGACATCGTCCTGCCAGTCTCGGATGAAATGCATTGCACGGCATGCCACGCTTCGGGGTCACAAACCGCCGCGCGCCCGCCGGAAGGCTGGGTTTGGAACGTTGATCCGGATAAGGATTACAAGCTGAACGTACTGCGCAGCCACGACGACCATTACTTGGGATCGCCGCTTTACGCTGATGCGTTGGCCCAGGCTGGTTATAACGCCGGTGGACTCTTCGCCAGCGCAACCAAATACGGTCAACCCGTCCTCTGCATCAAATGCCACGTTTCAAACGCATTGCCGGGGCCGGGCGTCACGAATGTTTTCCCGCTGACCCAGGTCATGCACTCGAAGCACGCCTACAGTTCCGACCCCGTTTCCGGCCAGGCCCTTACGTACATGACAAATAGCGCAGCGTGCTTGCTCTGCCATTCGCCTGCGGAAAGCCGGCGGGTGCGGGGAGTACATCACAACCCAGTCAACAGCGACGGCACGCTGGCCCTGCAGTGCCAGAGCTGCCACGGGGCCATCCTGGCAGTGGGTAAGAACGGACGTCAGGGCTGGCTGGATGAACCTAATTGCCAGAGTTGTCACACCGGCACCGCGACGTCCAATAATGGCGCGCTGCGCTTTATGAGTGCGTTCGATACCAATGGGCTTCCCCGCGTTCCTGTGAATTTAACGTACGCGACCCAATCCGACACTCCGTCCGCGGGCTTGTCCCTGTATCGATTTTCTGGGGACCACGGCGGTTTGAAGTGCGCGGCCTGTCACGGTCCATCTCATGCCGAGGTCGTTAGTTCGCAGCCCAACGATAATGTGCAAAGTGCGAATCTCCAAAGTCCAGCCGGGGGTGGCATTGTGACCGATTGCGCGGGCTGCCACCCGACAAGACCCACCGGACTGATGAACGGCCCTCACGCGATGCATCCCGTCGACGCGCTCTGGGCCGCCAGTCATGACCAGGGAAACCGCACACAGTGCCAGGCTTGCCATGGCGCCGATTATCGGGGGACGGTACTTTCCTGGGCCCAGGGCAACCGAACCTACAACGGGGATTCCAACAGGTCTTTCTGGCACGGATTCCAAGTCGGCTGTTACACGTGTCACAACGGCCCGAATGGGGGAGACACGGGGGGAACTGCCAATGTCTCGGCCACCGCTACCTCGTTATTGACCAACACCGTGGCCGAGACCCCGGTTCCAATCACGTTGGTGGCCTCGGGCCCGACCGGCGTTGCCTTGGTCTATCGGGTCGTTACGCAGCCGATTCACGGGACCGTCAGCGTCACCGGCAATGTGGCTACTTACTTTCCCG
>JANXQE010000296.1 GCA_025356925.1 Limisphaerales bacterium
AGCGGGCGCTCACCGACCCGACCTTTTTCAGCGGCATCGGCAATGCCTACTCGGATGAGATCCTCCACCGGGCCCGCCTCTCCCCGGTCGCTTTAACGCAGAAGTTGACCGCAGAGCAGATCGTGAGTTTGCACCGCGCCACACAGGAAATCCTCTTGGACTGGATCGAACGGTTGCGCGGCGAAGCCGGAGAATCGTTCCCAGAGAAGGTCACTGCTTTTCGTCCGGAAATGGCAATGCATGGGAAATTTGGCCAACCGTGCCCGGTCTGCGGCACCCGTGTCCAACGCATCCGATACGCCGAAAACGAAACGAACTATTGTCCAGGATGTCAGACCGGTGGAAAGCTCCTGGCGGATCGGGCGCTATCCCAGCTTCTGAAAAAGGACTGGCCCAAAACTCCCGGGGCCCTGGATGAAATGCGCGCGACTCACCGGTTATGATCGGGTCGTGGAATGAGTTGACATCCGCCGCGATTCGTCGCATTTGGAGGTATTCGGCAGTGCAGGGTGAATACTAAGTATGCATGCAGTGACCTCTAATCTTCTTACCCTCGGCAAACTACGCGACGTCAGTTCATCAAATATTCCGCCTCTGCGAGAGCACCTCGGGCACGAAATGGTATATCGTCGAAATGGGCGGCCCGAATGGCGACGGATTCGACATACCACGCGATGCTCTCGCAAAGTTGCACCGGCTCGGCAAGTAGACATCAAAGAACGAGGCCCATCATGAAACGGAAATCTACCCAGAACCCAAAGGTGAGCAAAAACAAAAACGGCTCCGCCAGGTTTTCGCGACGGAATTTCCTACTGACGGGGAGTGCCGCGGCCACTGCCTTGGTGATCGCCCCCAGACACATTTTGGGCGGGCCAGGGTTTGTCGCACCGAGCGAAAAAATCACCGTGGCGTACATTGGCTGTGGCACTCAGGGCTTGCGAGAAATGCCGGGCATGTTGGCGGTGCCCGAGATTCAAATCGTGGCGGTTTGTGATCCCGTTAAAGACAGCCGCGATTACGTCGACTGGTCGAAGGACGGTCTGCGCTCCGATATTGCCAAGGCGCTGAACAGGCCGGATTGGAGGCGGAGCACACCAGGAATCCCCGGAGGTCGTGAGGTCGCCAAGGATGTGATCGAAACCTTTTACGCGGACCAAAGGCGCTCGGAAAAGTTCGATGGATGCAGGACTTACGCCGATTTTCGCGAATTATTTGACAAGGAAAAAGATCTGACCGCGGTCAAAGTCATGACGCCGGACCATCTGCATGCGACGATCGCGATCGCCGCGATGAAGCAGGGCAAGCACGTCATGATGCACAAACCGCTGGCCAATCGGCTGCACGAAGCCCGGTTGGTCATCGACTCCGCTCGAAAAACCGCGGTCGCCACACATTTCCTGCCAGCCAGCGATGGCGCTAATATCTATACCATCAAGTCGTGGATCGACAACGAGGCGATCGGCACTCTGCGAGAGATCCACAACTGGTCAAACCGGCCGGTTTGGCCACAATATTCGGCTCTGCCGACCGACCAACCTCCGGTGCCTGACAACTTCGACTGGGACCTGTGGCTCGGTCCAGCGGTGGACCGGCCATATCATCCGAACTACACCAACGCTGTGTTCCGCGGTTGGTATGAATTCGGCGGCGGCGCGGTGGCAGATATGGGGCATTACAGCTTGTGGCCGGTGTTCAGGCTTTTCGAATTGGACGCGCCTTACGCCGTCGAGTCGAGGCCAACCCATGTTTGCGCCCTCGACGGAAAAGTTCCCCACAAGGTGCAAAACGACTATTCCTTTCCGTCGAGTTGCACTATCCGGTTCCGATTCGCGGCCAGCGGGCCTCGCCCTCCGCTCGACATTTTCTGGTACGACGGCTCGATCAAACCACCCACACCGGAGGAGTTGGGCGGGGGCGAACTGGAGCCCGAGGGCATGTTGTTTGTGGGCGACAAAGGCAAGATCCTCGCTGGCTTCCTCGGCGAGGGTGCCCGGATCATTCCCGAGAAAAGTAGGGAGGGTTACCGGAAAGTGAAGGGCTTGCCCGGCCCTCAACCGGCCGAAAAGCCACGTGGAGGGCGGAGAACAGAAGCCGTTTCACTTTGGGCCGCCGCCTGCAAAGGAGGTCCGAAAACCTACGGCGATTTTCTCCTCGCCGGTCCAATTTCGGATGCGTTTAATTTGGGGGCCGTTTCCTTGCGATTGGGAGGCAGGCGGCTGTTCTTTGATTCGGCGAAAGCCGAAGTTACTAACGTCCCTGAGGCAAACAAATATTTGACCCGCGAATACCGGAAGGGATGGGAACTCACCGGAGCATAAGGTCCGCGCGGGATTCTAACTTGGGAGGGCCGGCGGCTCGCCAGTGACTTCCATCGTGCGAAGAAACGCACAACGCTAGCGAGTTACCAACGCTCCCAGGTAGATAGATCAGTTCAGTTCGCGATCCGAATCTGCCAACGAGCAACGCACTTTCCATGACCCCTTCGCCATCGATAGTCTGGTTGCGCAACGATCTGCGTCTGGCGGACAATCCAGCGCTCCACGCCGCGCTCAAACGCGGCGGACCAGTTATCGCCGTGTTTATCTGGGCGCCAGACGAGGAAGGCGAGTGGCGTCCTGGTGCGGCCTCTCGTTGGTGGTTGCATCAGTCGCTCGAGCGGCTGGGCGGCGAGCTGGAGCGCTTGGGTGTCCCCTTGGTCCTTCGACTCGGCCCCAGCTCCGAGACTCTGCAACTTTTGTCTCAAGAGACCTGTGCCGGTGCGGTGTTCTGGAACCGCCGCTACGAGCCAGCCCTAATCGAGCGCGACCAGAAGGTTGACGAACAACTTCGCGCTCGGGACTGTAGGGTGCACATTTCTGACTCCACGCTCCTTTTTGATCCTTGGACGATTCGCAACAAAAGCAACCAACCGTTCCAGGTTTTCGCGGCCTTCTGGAGGGCCTGCCTCACTCTCGGAGACGCGCCTGAACCACTCGCCTCGCCAAGGAAACTCATCGGGCCGACCAAGACCCCGCAGTCGCTTGCGTTGGCTGCTCTCAAGCTGGAACCGCGGATCAACTGGGCTGCCGGTTTCGCTGGGGCTTGGGAACCCGGGGAAGCCGGCGCCGCAAACAACACACTCGGTTGGCAATGGACCGCTGGTTGCGTCGCCGACTCGGTGCCGTTCTTTCGTATCTTCAATCCCGTAAGCCAGGGTGAAGGATTCGATCCCAAGGGCGACTACATCCGCCGTTGGGTGCCCGAAATTGCAGGCCTGCCGGATCAGTGGATCCATCGGCCATGGCTCAGTCTTCACGGGTGATTCCTCATTCCAGTTAGCCTATTCTGGCTCGTCCGCCACAGTCTGAACGCGCCGGTTCAGTACGGAATCAGCCACATAAACGACAATCGCCAGCCAGCACAGGGCGAAACTCCCGAGCTTGGCCCGATCGAGCGGCTCGTGGAAAAGGCAAACCGCCACCACAAACTGCAGGGTAGGACCGACATACTGCAAAAAGCCCATCGTCGAAAGCTGCAGACGACGCAAAGCCGCTCCGAAACAAAGCAAAGGTACCGCCGTAATCACGA
>JANXQE010000347.1 GCA_025356925.1 Limisphaerales bacterium
CGGACGACCTGGGGGCCAAGTGCGACCAATCGATCATAGCGGTAGTGCGTACGGTGATTCAGTGCGATGTGGATAGCCATATTCAGCGAGTCGGGGACAGGAATTGAGCCATGGGTTGAGTGCCAATGCTGCCGCGGAGGCGTTCGAGGTAGGCCCCGGACTCGACTTGCTGCAGTGCTTTGATCGCCTGGCTTAGTCGGTCGCCGATGCCCAGCCGTTCGGCTTCGCCCGCATGGGTTTTTCGTTTCAGAAACTGTTCCAAGTACCGGATGTGGCGGTTCCAGAGCTTTCGCTCGACGGTCTGGCGCTCCTGGAGGCGCGCTTGATACCAGTCGCTGGCCAGGAGGTTTTCCCGGCGGAACAGGCAACGAATCTCCGCCGACTCCAGCCCCTTACCTTCGTATTGGTCATAGGCCATGATGTGAAGCAAGGCCTTGAGCGGCGGGCACGCCTGGGCGACGCTGCCATCGTCAAAATACGTCCCTGCGACCCGCTTTTGCGTGGTGACAATGTTATCGATTCCATCGGCGAAAACCTCCGGGTCCTGCAGCTCGGGTCGCAGCATTTCTTCCGTGAAGACCGAGTGCGGGTGATTAAAAACCCGGCCGAAGAAGGCTCCCACGAAGCGGGCGTTGATGCGATATCCCAGCCGATGAGCCAGCACCCGCCGGTTGCCGCGATCAAAATCCAGGCACTTCTCCAGGTAATTGTTGTCGATCAGGAACTGGGGATTACGTTCCTGGACTGACATGCGGCACCAGACTTCGGGGACCAGCAGGCTTACGTCGTGGTCCACGCGGAAGCGGGGCCCCACATAGCCCGCAGCGGTAATAAAGCCATCGTGCGCCGCCAATAGCCAGGCCACCAGGGCGTTGTTCAGGTCGATTATCGGCGGCAGCGCGTTGAACGGGCCCTTGGTCAACGCACCTTCGGAACCCGCTCCGGTCGTTGAGGGAGATTTGCCGGTCATGCTGCAAATGAACTCGAGGAATAACTCCGGCAACTCGAAATAGTGGATCGGATTAAACACCGCGAGCGACCGTATCGCACCATCCGGCGGGTTATTTCGGCGGCCGGGCAACACGGCGGCAACGGGATTGTAAACCGGCTGGCCGGGAGTGAGACGACGCTGGAGGCGCGTCGAGATCTCCGCCAGATACGACTCGCGGGGGTTCATCAGGTCGGGCCGGGTCTGCAGGTAGCGCGGGTTTTTGCTCGGTTTGCCCTCGACCAGGCGCGGCTGGGTGCCGCAGACGAAATAGCCGGTCTTGCTGTTGGCGGTTTCCTGAATCAGGCCCTGCAAGGGGCCGGTGAACTGGTGAAATCCGATCGCGTCTTCTACCATCTCACGCGCCCGGGCCGGTGTGAGGGGTTCGTAGTTC
This sequence comes from Limisphaerales bacterium, assembly GCA_025356925.1. Lineage (GTDB taxonomy): Bacteria > Verrucomicrobiota > Verrucomicrobiia > Limisphaerales > UBA8199 > JANXQE01. The sequence continues at coordinate 1,383 of JANXQE010000347.1, forward strand.
GAAAAGAAATTATCCGTGCGCGCGAAATCAGCCTCAGTCTGTTTGTCGTAACCCGGATGGATGGCTTCATCGGGACGCTGGAACAGCCGCTGTTCGACGTTCTGGACAAATTTGACCGACGCACCTTCGGGGAGAGGAGGCAAGCCGGTGAGCTTGCCGGGCGGCACCACGATCGAAGCGGTGATGTCATCTTCGACCTGAATCTTAACGGCGGGATGAAAGTCCTTGCGCAGGCCGAAAGTCCGCCAGGCGCCATCGACCTCGAACCCAACCCGCAGGTAAGTCGTGAGGAGTTTGCGACTGTGGAATTTCAACTCGTTGGCCGGAATGCCGTTGATGATATCGACGCTAAACTGCTCACGCCATCGGTCGCCCCAGTCGGGCTTCGAGTAGCGCTTGACGACGAACACCAGCTCCTTGATATGCTGGGGCGTGGAAACGAGCCACTGGTTGTAATCGGGAGTGTAATCGCGTTCATCGGGAGTCAGCAGCTTGATGACCGAGCCGAGCGAGCGATCCTGGCTGAGGATCGGACGCTGATCCACGCGGCCCGGTTCCTTAAACCGGCCGCTGTAATCCCGGGCCAACAGCTCTGCGACCTGGTCGAAATCCCGTTTGAAATCGGCGACGAAGACGGGTCCGGTGATAATGGCGTCGGTGATCGGTTTTGAGATTTCCGATTTGCCACCACCCGAAACCGTCGAGGGTTTGTGGCAGAGGATGCCCTCGGCCACCGTGCCCACCAACCGCCAGGCGCGGTTCTCAGAGGGTCTTTCCGTTCGCACCTTATAGCCGGAGGGCCGGACATAGGTTCTGCCCGGCAGCAACTTGATACCGCGCTTGGTCTTGCCGCCCGGCCAGGTTACGCGCTGCTGGTGCAGGTCGAAATGGGCGTCTTCCGGCACATAGATAATGTCCGGGAACTTCTTATCCAGGGCGTGGCCTTCGGGCTGCGGCTCGATCGCCTCTTTCAAAACCGTGCTGACTTCCGAAAAACTGTGGCCGAGCGCTTTGACATGAAGTTCGCCGCTAAAATCTTCTCCCAGGTCGTAGCTCGGGAATACCAGCGCGCCGCCGGCGTGTTCTTCTTCGCACAATCCGAAGAGGTTGGCGGAGTAGCTAAGCTGCGTTTTGACTTCTTTTTTGCAGTATCCGTAGTAGTTGTCGGCCAGGATCGTAACGATCACACCCGAGTCATCGCGGCAAGTTAGCTTGAAAGCTTGCCCGTCGTTGTAGAATTCCCACTCGTCGCGCCAGCACATGCCATCACGGCGTTGGCGCGCGGTGGCCGCTTCCCAGGCGGGCAGCCCCGCTGCTTTTTTGGTTACCTTCACCAGGTGCGGCGCCAGGACCACGCAGCCGGTATGGCCGGTCCAATGCTCCGGATCCAACCCAGCGTCATTCTCCGGCAGCGCCGGGTCGCCCCCGTTGCCAAAGATGCTCTCGACAAAGTCGAGGTTGCTCACGAGCGTGCCGGGGGCGAAGAAGCGGATCTCCATTGTCTTTTCGGACCACAGGCCCGGCACGCTGGGGGCGACCACCGGTCGCAGCAGCAACGAGACAAAACACTCCGCCGGGTGTGGTTGACTGGCGGTGAAGGGCAAACGGAGCGACTCCCGCGGAGGCGCGAAGGCGTAGCCGAGCAGTTTAGCGAACACACTCTTTGGAACACTGAACTTGTCTTCAGGTACCGGCAGGCCGCCCTCCGCCACATGAAAGATGCCCTGGGTGGTGCGACGGTCGCTGCGTGGATTGTGGAGCACACCCTGCCGGAGCCGGTAGGAGCTCAGGATGCCCGAGACAAATTCATCGCGGTCCACCGGTAACGATAAGACACGCGCCATGCCGGGTTGGTCCAGTGACAGTGTTCGGGCAGGCAGCTTGGGTACCGTTACGTCCTGCAGGTAATCGAAAAGAAAGGTCTGAATCCTCTGGTCGGCCGGGCAGAGGTGATCGGCCAATAGCCGTTCCTTCTCACGGTATTGTGCGATCACAGTTGCGACCAGCTTGGAAAGGCCGGCACCGTTGCCGCTGGCCACGGTGGGGAGCCCCAGCAAGGAGAGTTTGACGTTGATGTAGTCGGTAACGCCGGCGGAAGGCAGAGGGTCGGCGGGGTTCATGGGGCCTCCTGCTCGAGGTAGCGGATGCGCTTATGCACGTCGGTATTAATCGAGTGATAAGGCTGCGAAAGGTTCCCGGCCGCAAACAACGTCCGTCGCGTATGTTCCATGTCATCCTCGCCGATGGCGTCAGTGAAGATCGGCCGGAGGTAGTCCATGCCCATTTTCGAGGGTTTCAAGAGTTTGGAATCGTAGAGTGACGGATGCATCTTGCGGGCGTGGATCAGGCCCCAACGATCCCGGAACCGGTTGGCGTCATAGCCGTCCACGTGGAATCCTTTGGTCGCATTGTGTTGCAGCACAGCGACGGCATTGTTCCGGCCTTCGAGCAGTAACTCGACGGCCTTGGCTCCGAGTTGGGCGGCGTAGAAACGGTCGAACAGGAGGGGCCGCCCGCCGCGCTGAGTGTGGCCAACTTTGCGGATGAAGATCGATTCGCGGGCCGATTCGCCACGACGATAGAGCTGGAAATAGCGGTCGCCGATCATTTGGATGAGCTTGGCCCGCAGGGCCTCGGCAGCGCCGCTCAACACGAGGTTGCCGGCCGGATCGGTGGATTTTGTCTCAGCGCCCAATTCCCGGCCTTGGTCATCGACAATGCCCTCGCCGCAGACGATGACGACGTTCTTCTGCAGGTCGTAGAGGTGCTTAACGCGCTCGGCGAGGGCTTCCAGGTCTGGCGCGTGCTCGGGCACCAGAATGATGTCCGGCCGGCCGTAGGCAGAAGCGAGCGCCAGGTAGCCGGAATGCCGGCCCATCACTTCGATGATGGCGATCCGCCGGTGGCTCTCGGCCGTGGTGCGGATGCGATCCACGCCCGAGGCCGACACGAAAACGGCGGTGGCAAAGCCAGGCGTGGCATAGTTAACGATCTGGTCCAGATCGAAAACTGCACTGGATTCGGCGCGCCGGTAATGAAACCCCTGCCGGTCGGACGCGTCCTTGACCCGCACCCATTCATCCGGCTCGCTGGGGTAGTTGAGACCCAAATCGTTGTCGATGGTTTTGGGCGCCAGGACGGTCGGCAGCCGCTCAGCGATCGGTTGCAGGCCATTGAGCGTTCCGTCCCCGCCGATACAGATGAGCCCCTCGATCCCCAGCTTGCGCAGGCGCGCTTCCACCAGGTCCAAAACCCCTTTTTGCTCCGGATCGACGAAATCACGCGACGAACCGATCAGGGTGCCTCCTTTGGTCGGATCCAGTTCTGGAATCTCCTGGTAGAGGGGATTGAGGTGGACGTGAGGAACGCGCGGGTTGAATAGGCAGTTGAAGCCTTTGATGAGTCCGTAGATCTCGACCTTGAGCTGATTGGCCCGCATCACGGCTCCGTGGATGGTTGCGTTCAGGGCGGGAGTGTCGCCGCCGGCGGTCAAGATGCCGATGCGTTTCATCCTAAAGAGTTTTGCGTCGCCGCCGCGCCGGGGGTGTCTCTCGATCGTTCAATTTTTTTCTACCCCAAGCAAAGGGCAGGCCAGATGCCTCGTTGATTGATAGAAAGGCCACGCGGGCCTACGGCACGCAACCGTCCCGATTGTAACCAAACCGCAAGAAGACCCGAACCGCTCGAGGATTGGTGTTGTGATTTGCACCGAATGGGCAAAAGACAACCGATCGTCCAGAAACCAGCGCGCGGGAGACTCTTGCGCGGCTTCTCTGGAATAGTAGGCGGGCAATGTAAACTTCCTC
>JANXQE010000350.1 GCA_025356925.1 Limisphaerales bacterium
TTATGCCTGAACAAGCCCAAAAAAATCGCCCTCTCGCTCCCAGTTCCGGCGGCGGTGGAGAGGGGCCCAGCGCGCCCAAGGTTGAAAAGCCCAACACCGAAGAGCTGCTCAAACGCATGCGCAAGGTCGATCCCGACCAGGCCAGACGTTACCGGCAACGGACTGGCCAATGACCGGCGACTTTCTGGCCCTGCTTCAACAGAGCCCCTTCCCGAGCGTCGTTGGGGATGGTCACAATCCCATGCCCTTGGAGGCCACGACCGTTTTTGCTTTTCATTGCGCTGACGGCGTTATCATTGGCGGTGACCATCGTGCCACCGCAGGCCATACGATTTTTTCGGATCGAACCGAAAAGATCCTCGAGCTCGATTCGCATTCTCTGATGGCCATCGCCGGCGTTCCGGCCATGGCGTTCGAGATGGCACGAACGCTGCAAACCGCGTTTGAGTTCTACCGTCGCAGCCAACTCCAGGCGATGAGCCTGGCCGGCAAGGTCAGGGCTCTATCCCGGTTGCTGCGCGAAAACCTGCCCGCAACTCTGCAAGGCGTGGGCGCCGTGTCACCCGTTTTTGCCGGAGTCGAGTCCGACGATCCGGGCGCCCGGCCGGTGATCTACTTCTATGACCCGCTGGGCGCCCACTTCGAAGCCGCCGCCTACGCCGGGTCAGGCTCCGGTACGACCACTATCAAAAGCGTCCTGCATTACCTCGAAACCTGGGGCCACCCGCGACCCGGGGAGATGCCGCTCGACCAAGCGGTGGTCCTGGCCAACCGGTTGCTAATGACGGCCGCTGAGTTCGATGCCGCGACGGGCGGCGTTCATGCCGAACAACAGGAGTTCGCTACCATTAAGCTGCTCTCCACCCGCGGCATCCGGACCATCTCCGCACAGGAACAGGCCAGGTTCTGGAAAGATGCCCAGCCATGACGGAAGAGCCCTATCGCTGGCTTGAGGCCATCAGCAACCGACGCGAGTACATCCGCGACCGGTCGAAGGGTGGCACGCCGGTGTTCGCCGTTTCGCGCCCGGAAGGCATCTTGCTCCTCGGCGTCGGCCAGGGTCAGTCCAAGGTCTTCGAGATCTACGACCGCCATGCCGTGGCTGCGCTCGGTCATCCGGTGGATATCGAGAAGCTTCGCCAAACGGCCATCGAGGCGGCCCACCTCGAAGGATTCAACCGGTCCGCCCGGGACGTCACGCTGCGGCGGCTCATCAGCTTTTCGCTGAGCGGCATGTTGAAAAACGCTTTCGAGCAGGTGTTTGCTCCCCCGATCATCGTTGAAGCCATCTTCGCAGAGCTGGGCGACAGTCCCGCCCAGGACGCCCTTGTCCGCCTCCACTACGACGGGGATCACCAGTACTCAACCTCCCGGGTTGTGGTGGCCCATCGCGAAACGGGGACGGAAACCCAGGCTGCCGAGTGGATCAGCAAGACGCTCGCCTCCACCGATCCGCTGCCGCGAGTTGCCAACGTCTGTCTGGCTGCCTGGCAGGCGTTGAACGACGGTAAAAGCTTTCAGGACCTGGCCGCTCCGTCCGAAACCCGCCTGCAAATCCCGGGCAAGGTGATCGAAGCGGCGTTGCTGGACCGCCAGCTCCCTGGCCCCGTCCACTACCGGCCGTTGGATCTCAAATAGGCGGCCGGGGATCGCTTTCCACGCGCATGCGACACCGCATCACCGGCCTCGAAACCGAATACGGTTGCCTGGTTGAACCGCCAGCTCGAAGCGACGAGATCCTGCCGCGCGTGCGTGACTGGCTGTTCGAGAACCAGCGTTATGGTCTCATCGATCAACATCCTCGCGGCTGGGACGAGCCCGCTGGCAACGGTGGTTTCCTTTTTAATGGCGGCCGGGCGTATATCGACATGGGCCACCTGGAATACTGCACCCCCGAATGCGCCTCCACACTGGATGTGGTCCGCTACGATCGCGCCGGAGATTCGCTCCTCCTCGAAGCCCTGCGCGCCCTGGATCTCGATGGCAAGGTTAGCTTTATTCGCAACAACATTGACCACTACACCGGCGCCACTTTCGGTTGTCACGAGAACTATTCCCTCGAGCGCACGGATGCCGTGACCAAGAGGAATTGGGCGTCACTCCTGGTTTTTTTGACTCTCCGAGTCCTGTTCACCGGTGCGGGCCGCGTGGGCGGAAGTCTTCAGAATTTTTTTAGCCGCCGGGATTCCACCGGCGATGAACCGATTCCGTTCCAATTGAGTCAGCGCGCCGATTTTATCCTCAATGATTGCTTCGAATGGATCCAGCACAACCGCTCCATTCTCAACCTGCGCGACGAACCCCTGGCTGATGCTCGCCGGTTTCGCCGGCTGCATCTCATCCACGGGGACACCAACGTCCTGCCCGCTGCGCTCTTCCTTAAAGTCGGCGCCACTCGTTTGGTGCTGGACTTGCTCGAGCTCGGCGAAATGCCGCTGGTAGCCCTCGCGGACCCTGTCGCCTCATTCCGTTCCCTGTCGCGCTGCTCCTGCCCTCCCTGGCGCGTCACGATGGCTGATAACACCACCGGCGACGCTCTGTTCCTGCTGACCCAGTTCCACCGCAAAGCCAGGAGAATGTTCCAGGGGCGTGATCAGGAAACCGATTGCTTGCTCCAACTTTGGGCGCGTACCCTCGAAGGCCTTGCCACCGATCCTGATTCCCTGATCGGCATCGTCGATTGGATCACCAAAAAACATCTGCTCGACGCTTTTGTTTCTCGCGAAAGTTTATCGTGGGAGGACCCTTGGCTCAAAGCCCAGGACCTCGAATTCCATCAGACTGATCCCGGCCGCAGTTTAGGCCTTGCCCTGGCAGAAGCCGATGCTGCGTGGAACCCGGTCAACCTCGAATCCGCGAAGCTCAATCCTCCGGAAAACTCCCGAGCCCGCGCTCGCAGCCGCCTCATGCGTGAGATCCAGGGAAAAGCTGGTTCGTACCACGTCGACTGGGCCGAAGTCTCCGGTCCCAACGACAAACACTCGCTTTTGCCCAACCCCTTCCAGGCCTGACCTGGAGGCGGAATGCCCAACGCGCAGGGCAGATTTGGAATTCGGCCTTCGGGCTTCGGGCCTCAGGCTCCCTTGGCCGCTTGAATGAACGCTCGGACCTTAGCAAGGTCCTTTTTGCCAGGGACGGCCTCGACCCCGCTGGAGACATCGATGGCGTAGGGTTGCACCAGGCGAACCGCGTCAGCGACGTTCTCGGAGGTCAAGCCGCCCGCGAGGAAAATCGGTTTGCCCAGGCCTCGAGCTTCCCGGGCCAGTTCCCAATTGAACTTCTCGCCGGTACCTCCCAGCTTATCGGCGACGTAAGAATCAAGCAACCAGGCGTCAGTTGGATAATTCGGCAGGTCGTGGAGTGAGGCCGCATCTTTGATACGAAAGGCTTTCATGCTCATCACCCCGAACTGGAGGCAGTAATCAGGGGATTCGCCCCCATGGAATTGGAGGAGATTCAAGCCGCAGGCTGCGATCGCCTTGAGCACCATGTCTTCCGGGGCATCAACGAACACGCCGACCCTGACGATGGACGGCGGAAGTGCCTGCGCAATCTTGGCGGCGTTTTCGATGCTGACGCTGCGGGGGCTCGGCTGGTGAAAAACAAAACCAAGCGCGGCAGCGCCGAACTCCGTGGCGGCGAGCGCATCCTCCGCATTGGTGATGCCGCAGATCTTGACGATGACTGACATTCCAGCCCCAGCATTCCACCGAAACCCGCAAACGACAACCTAGTTCAGCCTGTCTATACAGTTGCTCCTGCTGCTACGGTGCGGCAGAGTGATAGTACATGTCTGTTGCCGGCATACCCATGGGGTCACTGCGCCAGGAACGGGCCGAGTCGTCGCGACTGGTCTGGGCTTTCATGATCTCCATGGTGGTGCACCTTTTGATGTTCGGCGGCTATGAAACCGGCAAAAAGTTGCACTGGTGGGAAAATGCGCATTGGCCGTCCTGGCTAACTCCTGTCAAGAAGCTCGCAGAGGCCCTCAAAAGGAAGGATCCGCTCCACCCCGCCCAAACCCTGCAGCCGCAGGAGCCCCCCCTGCTATTTGTCGACGTTAACCCCGCAAACGCGAGCGTTGAGCCTCCGAAAAACGCGACGCACTATTCGAGCCTCAACTCCGAAGCTGCTAATCCAGATATCGACAAGGACAGCAACATCCCAAAAATTAGCGGCGAGCAGAAACACGTCATTAAAACAGAGGATGTGCCACGGACTAAGCCCATGCCTCTGCAACCGGCGCCAGTCGCCCCGCCTGTCGAACAGGCCCAGGAGGAAGCCAAGCCAAAGCCCACCGAGACACCGGGAGATTTGGCCATGGCCAAGCCCGACCCAAAGCCAGCCAAAGACCCAGGGGAGACCCCGCATGTCCGCCCTCGGACAATCCGGGAGGCGCTCGCGCGCCAGCCGGACAACCAGTTGGTTGGCCAAAAAATGAAACAGGACGGCGGGGTGCGCCGTAAACTGGAATCGAGCTTGTTTGATGCGGTCGCCACGCCGTTTGGCGCGTATGACCGGTACCTGATCGATGCGATTCAGACCCGTTGGTACGCTTTGCTGGATGAGCGCAGTTATGCCGCCGAAAACCGCGGCAAGGTGGTGCTGCAGTTTGTCATGCACCCGGACGGGCGCGTTACCGACATGACCATGTCCCAGAATTCGGCGAGTGAAGTCCTGGGGTATATTTGCGAGAAAGCGGTGCTCGACCCTGCGCCTTACACTGCCTGGCCGGCTGAGATGCGCCGGATGATCGGCGAAAACCGTCCGATCCAGTTCACTTTTTACTACGACTATTACTAAGATTATTAATCACTATGGAACTGATCGTTTATCTGATGCTGATCTTAACCTCGACCGTGGGCCTGGCTTTTATCATAGAGCGTGGTCTCGCCCTGCGTTGGACCAAAGTGCTGCCGCCGGCGATCGAGGCCGCGGTCGAGTCGTGCCAATCGCCCGAAGATGTCCCGATGCTGCGCCGGGTGTGCCAGCAACATAATTCACCCCTGGGCCGCTTGCTCATCCTGGCGACCGATCACCTGGACTGGCCCAAAGCCGAGAGTGTGGACGCCCTGCAAACGCGCGCCCGGCACGAGTTAGCGCGACTGGAACGCGGGTTGGTCGTGCTCGAGATCATCATCGGCATCGCGCCGCTCCTTGGCTTGGTGGGAACGATCCTGGGAATGATCTCCGTGTTTGGCGATGTTGGGAAAGCCGGCTTGAACGACGCCGCCAAGCTGGCCCAGGGCATCTCGCTGATCCTTCGGGCCACGCTGTTCGGTTTGTTGATCGCCATCCCTTCCCTCATTTTTTGGAGTTACTACACCAAAAAGGTCGAAAGCCTTGGCGTCGAAATGGAATCGCTTTGCGACGAGTTCCTCCGGCGCCAGTACCGTGAGGAAGCGCAGAAACGCTAATTATGCGATTTTTCACCCGGAAACGCCGACAGCCTCCCGCGATCATCATTGTTGCCCTGATCGATATCCTGATTGTTTTGTTGATTTTCCTGATGGTGACAACCACGTTCAAGCAGCAGCCCGCGCTCAAACTGGCGCTGCCGGAATCTTCACAGGCTCAAAAAACCGGCGCTCATGAGGATGCGCCATTGATCCTGAGCATCGAT
>JANXQE010000611.1 GCA_025356925.1 Limisphaerales bacterium
ACCTAGTGATTCTGGACGTGATGCTGCCAAAGCTCGATGGCTGGTTGATTCTCAAAGCGTTACGCCAGCACGGCAAGCAAACGCCGGTGCTGTTTCTGACCGCACGTGATCAAGTTCACGACAAGGTGAAGGGGTTGGAACTCGGCGCGGACGATTATCTGGTCAAGCCATTCGACTTTTCCGAACTTCTTGCCCGAGTGCGAACCATTCTTCGGCGTGGCCCTGCTCGGCAACTGGAGGTTTTGCAGGCAGCGGACTTGCAACTCGATGTTCCCCGACACAAAGCGACGCGGGCGGGAGTTCGGCTGGATTTGACGGCCAAAGAATTCGGCTTGCTAGAACTTCTGATGCGTCACCTGGGGGAACCGCTGTCCCGCACAATTATCGCAGAGCAGGTTTGGGACGTGAACTTCGACAGCGACTTCAATGTTCTCGAAGTCGCTGTCCGCCGTCTACGGTCCAAGGTGGATGACCCCTTTCCGAAGAAGCTGATTCACACCATCCGCGGAGTGGGCTATGTGCTCGAAGAACGGCCAGAATGAGGTGGCGCCTTCGACGCAGGCCGGTAGACACTGGTCCATCGCGCGGCGGTTGGCATTTTTGTATGCGGGATCGAGTCTCCTGATGTTGGTGACGGCAGCAACCTATTTGTATTGGTCGTTGGTCAAGGACGTGGGGCGCGACGACAACGACTTCCTGGCCAACAAGATTCAAGAATGCCGAAGATTGCTGAGCGATGGACCGAAAGATGCACCTCTGCTGGCCCATGAAATCCAAACGGAAGCAGCAGCGAGCCAGTTCATCAAATACTTCGTGCGCCTCCTGGACAGTCGCGATCAAACCGCGCTCGAGACGCCGGGAATGTCTCGCCTCCTGCCGATGGCTGCGTTCCCACCACCCATTGACCTCCGGCAGGCGCCCTCGCGGGGGACAGTCTGGAAATCAGCAGCCGGCACGTATTATCTGTTGATGGCAGGACGGGCAACGGCTCAAGGGGAGAACGGGCCTGCACGAACCGTGCAAGTCGCCCTCGACGTGGCTTCCGACGAAGCCCTGATCGCCGGCTATCGTTGGAAGTTGTTGACGGTTGTTGTGCTGGGGATGCTGTTTTCCGGCATCGCGGGTGTTCTCGTCGCCCGGAGAGCGCTACAACCCTTAATCGCTATGGCCAGTGCCACAGAGCGCATCAGTGCGAGCCATTTGCACGATAGGATTGTTGCTGACGAGTGGCCCGAGGAGCTTGTTTCGCTGGCGCGGAGTTTCGACCAGATGCTCGACCGGTTGGAGGATTCGTTTAACCGGCTTTCGCAATTCTCGGCTGACCTCGCCCACGAACTTCGCACTCCCTTGAACAACCTGCGCGGGGAGGCCGGCGTGGCGCTATCCCAGGCACGAACGCCAAACGAATACCGGCAAACGCTGGAGTCGAGTTTGGAAGAGTATGCTCGCCTGACACGATTAATCGATAACATGCTTTTTCTGGCGAGGGCGGAAGGACCAAGCACGGGCATTACGCGCTTGTCCTTTGACGCTCGGCAGGCAATTGAAGTGGTGCAGGAGTATTACGATGCAATGGCAGAGGATCGGGGAGTGGAGGTGCGTTGCGAGGGACAGGGCATGATTGAAGCCGACCCGGTTCTGTTCCGGCAGGCCGTAAGCAATCTGCTTTCGAATGCGCTGAACTACACGCCGCGCGGCGGCCAGGTGGTTATCGATGTCAGGGAACATCGGAACAATGGGGTGCAAGTGTGTGTCGCGGACACGGGTTCCGGTGTTCCCCTTGAGCATCTACCTCGGATTTTCGACCGGCTTTATCGCGTGGACTCCGCGCGTTCACAACATCCCAATAGCGCTGGTCTCGGCCTGGCCATAGTCAAATCCATCATGACGCTGCACGAAGGGACAGCTGAGGCCAAGAGCGAGGTGGGCCGAGGCACTAAAGTCACCCTCGTTTTTCCTGCCGGCGTTTCCCAGACGCCCGCCAAGCTGACACAAATGTAAGCTTCCCGTCAGCCTGCCGTCAGGCTTCGCTGCTTAGCCTCACGGCCAATGCGACAACTATCCTCCGTGGCAGCACAATTGCGACGGTTGCTGGTCCTGATTTGCCTCGGGCTTCCCTGCGGTTGCGCCCATTACGAACCGAAGCCATTGGCGACACACGATACAGCCCGCAGCCTCCGATCGCGAACGCTCGCGGATGACGGCCTGCGTTCCTTTCTGGAAGCCAACAAGCCGGAGTTAACGAAGGAATGGCCGCGAATAGTTTGGAATTTGGATGAACTTACCTGGGCCGCATTCTACTACCATCCCAGCCTGGAAGTTGCTCGTGCCGACTGGGAGGTCGCCCAGGCCGGAATTAAGACCGCTGGCGGGCGGCCCAATCCAACTGTCACCGTCACACCTGCCTACGACTCCGGTATTGCCGGCAACTTCAGCCCATGGCTACCCACCATCATCTTCGACCTGCCCATCGAAACCGCCGGAAAGCGCCATCGACGGATCGAACAGGCAAAATACCTTTCCGCGTCGGCAAGGCTGAACATTGCGACTGCTGCTTGGCAGATTCGCAGCGCGCTGCGCAATTCGGTGCTTGATCATGCCGCGGCCGACCAGCGAGTCAGTTTGATGCAGCAGCAGGTCGCATTGCAGCAGGAAGTCAGCGACCGGCTGAAACGCCAGTTGCAAGCCGGAGCGATTGCGACGGCTGAAATCACCTCCGCACGCGTTGCGCTGGCCAAAGCCATTGCCGAGCTAGCCGATGCTCAGCGGCAGGTCGCAACCGCACGCGTGCGTGTCGCGGATTCGATAGGCGTTCCGGTTTCGGCGCTGGCTGGCGTTTCTCTGGAGATCGATCTCTCAGGGCCGTCCCCTGCCGAGCCTCTACTCCGGGCTGAGTTCCGTGACACTGCAGTTCATAGCCGGACCGACATCCTTGGCGCTCTTTCCGAATACGCTGCCACACAGTTCGCGTTGCAACTGGAGATCTCAAAACAATATCCGGATGTCCATCTGAGCCCTGGTTACTCGTGGAACCAGGGCAGTCAGGGCGACAGCCAGTGGCAGCTTGGTCTTACAGTTGAGCTGCCTGTGCTCAATCGCAACCAGGGGCCCATCGCCGAAGCCGAAGCCCGCCGCAAGGCCGCTGCGGCGCGAGTGCTCGCTCTGCAAGCAAGGATCATAGGCGAGATTGATGGCGCCGTCGCATTGTATGACGCCGGTCAGAAGAATTTGGCTGCCCTTCAATCGTTGAAGGCAGCGCGCCAGGCGCAACGCGAAACCACCAAAGCGCAATTCAATGCGGGCGCGACGGATCGACTGGATTTGGCGAGTTCCGAACTGGAATTCAATGCCGCAGCTCTGGCCGAGTTCGATGCCCGGGTGCAGTTGCGCCAAGCCATTGATGCCTTGGAAGACGCGGTACAACGCCCATTTGAAATGCCCAAGGCCATATACGAAGCCCATGCAAGCAACGCTCGTTAGCCTTTGCCAACCTCATTTCCGACTACACGGTGCCGCGCGGCAGGATTTCGCTGGGGGCCGCAGCCATAGATGACACATCCTCAGCCATGAAAGTCAAACACCTCCTCTCCCTGGGCGCGCTTGTTCTAGTTGCGGTGCTGATCTGCGCCCATTTCATGAAGGGCAACGACCGAACAAAGGAGGGCGCGCCTGAAAAGCCGGACACCACCGAACCGAAGGAGGAACGCGGCACGAATAGCGAGGGAGTTGTAAGCCTCGACGAGAAAACTCAAAAGCTTATTGGCCTTGAGACGACCGCGCTTACCGCCGCGACCCTCGACCCGGAAATCAAGAGTTACGGTCGGGTGCTTGATCCGTCCCCGTTGGTCGGTTTGTTGAGCAGCCTGTCTGCGGCGCGTGCAGGATTGGAGGCCTCAGCCAAGGAGTATCAAAGGATCAAGGCGCTCTTTTCTCAAGGCGAGAACGCTTCGGCACGAGCCTTGGAGACGGCGGAAGCGGCTATGAAACGGGACCAGATTGCCCTTAATACTGCGGAGGCGCAACTTGCATCCACCTGGGGTAAGGCGATTGCTGGCCAACCGGACCTGGGTGCATTTATCCAGTCACTCTCGGCTTACGAAACTGTTCTGGTTCGACTGGATCTCCCTGCGGGAGAGTTGCTGCAGGAAACACCGACCGGCGGGCGACTGGTTCCGCCGACGGTACGCCAGCCAATTGAAGCGCGGCTTCTTGGCCGGGCGGCCACGACCGATCCTCAAGTGCAGGGCGAGGGCTTCCTGCTTGTGGCAACCAATACTGCAGCACGGTTGGCTTCCGGCCTGGCCATCACTGGTTTGCTCCAGTTGCCCGGCGAAGCGCTTCGCGGCGTGATGGTGCCGGAAAAAGCTTTGGTGCGCACGGCAGAGAGGGCGTGGGTTTACGTGCAAACCAACGCCACGACGTTTATTCGTCAGGACATCGCTCTGGAGCACCCGATGACGGACGGCTGGTTCGTGGCTGGTGGGCTCTCTACCAATGACCGTGTCGTCACTACCGGAGCGCAGACGCTGCTTTCGGAGGAACGGAAGTCGCAAATCAAAGTGGGCGATTGACCTCTCACCTCGTACTTCCGTGCTCAACTGGATCGTCCAATTCTCGCTGCGCCATCGTGCGGTCGTCCTCGCGCTGGGGGTGATCGTCATTGCCTATGGCCTTTACGTCACAACGCGCACCCGGCTGGACGTGTTTCCGGAGTTCGCCTCCCCGCAAGTAACCATCCAGACCGAAGCGCCGGGTCTGTCGTCCGAAGAAGTAGAGCAACTGGTCACTCTGCCAATCGAGACTGAACTGAACGGCACGCCCAG
>JANXQE010000412.1 GCA_025356925.1 Limisphaerales bacterium
CTGCGCAAGGAATTCGAAGGCCAGGTTGGGCTGCGGAGCCAATCCTGCAGTTCCGGATGCCGCTGCAGCGGGCGCAAATCCTTGACTTCACACGGAAAGATGTTCTTGAGCCAAGTCGAAGCATTGAGGTCCGATGGCTGCTCAACGCCCACGATGAGATGGCCCCCGGCGTTGAGCCATCCCAGCAAGGCGTCCACCTGGTTGAGGCTCAGATCGGCGGCACGTTCCGAATTGAGGTAGAGGCAGCTCAGCCCCTCCAGTACCAGCGGGTTGTCTGGGAAGATCGAGGGTAAGAGGCGGGCGGCGGTGGGCTGCAATTCTGCCCCTTGAGACAGAGTCGGTTTGATGACGGGTGTCCCGCTGGGTGTGCGCGGGAGTGCGCCCAGCAGAGGGGTGCCATGGGAGATCTGCTTGCGGGCCCGCAAGCCAGGTTGCTCCGCGCGGACTTTTCCGCGTTCATCGAGCAACCGGAGATCCCAACTGGCATAGCCCCGGCCACTCGAGAACAGGGGCAGCACAAACCGTTTCAAGGTTCCCGTAGGCAATTCGACCGCCATGAGCAGGGTCTGGTCCTGATTATCCCCTCCCTTGACCTCGACCGTGCCGGTAAAAGACGGGCCATCATTCTTGACCTCGCAGACGATAGGAAACCAGCAGGCTTCGGGCACAATGCCATCGTAACCCAGAAACACATCGAACTGGAGCGCGGCCTGGGCCGGGCACGCGGCGATCAAACCACCCAGGCCCAAAACGAAGGCGACGCCATAGCCGAAAAACCCCGCTCTGCAGATTACGCGGACAGCGTTTTTGGCAATCGGGTAAAGGCCGAACGGATTCGGAGGCCGTACTCGCTCCCGGGCGGTTGTCACATTGGTTGTGAGAGCTGAATTTGACAGCTTAAAAGGAGCAAAAATCTAGGGTCAGAGCTCATTCTCACCTTCTCCTGGCTAGCCTACTGCTCGACTTCCTGGACTTCGAGAAATCCGTGGAGTTGGCGGATCCGGGTAGGGTGGCGCATCTTCCGCAAGGCCTTGGCCTCGATCTGTCGAATTCTTTCTCGGGTTACCCGGAACTGCCGGCCCACCTCTTCAAGCGTCCGGGAATATCCGTCGCCCAAACCAAAGCGCAGCTCCAAAACTTTCCGTTCCCGTTCTGACAGGCTGGCCAGCACATCGCTGAGCTTATCCTTGAGCAAGCTGAAGCTGGTCATCTCGGACGGGTTCTCCGTGTTTTTATCCTCGATAAAATCACCGAAGCTCGTGTCTTCGCTGTCACCGACCGGAGACTGCAGCGAAATCGGCTGTTGCGCCATTTTGAGAACCGAGCGCACGCGTTCCACCGGGAGCTGCATTTCGTCGGCAATTTCCTCAGGGATGGGTTCGCGGCCAAAATCCTGCAGCAATCGCTTCTGGGTGCGCATGAGCTTGTTGATCGTTTCGATCATGTGCACCGGAATCCGAATCGTCCGAGCCTGGTCGGCAATCGAGCGGGTGATCGCCTGGCGAATCCACCAGGTGGCGTAGGTAGAAAACTTGTATCCACGGCGATACTCAAATTTCTCCACGGCTTTCATCAAGCCCATGTTCCCCTCCTGGATCAGGTCCAGGAATGAGAGCCCGCGGTTGGTGTATTTCTTTGCGATCGAGATAACCAGCCGCAAGTTGGCCTCGACCATTTCGGTTTTGGCCTGGACTGCTTTGGAGGCAAATTGCTTTAATTGCTGATAGGCCTTGAGGTAGTCCTGCTGAGGCATGCGCACGAATTCCTCCAGCGCCTGGATTTTGCACTGTTCCGCCTGGAGCAGGACCTGGTGTTGCGGGGAATCCTGCTGGGCCTGGGACTCGCCAATCAGCCGCATGCTGAGCTGAATCTTATCGTAGATGTTCTCCGCCACCACGCTCATTTCCTCGATCACCTTTTGTTTATAAAAAAACCGGGCGAAGGTGTTTTGGAGTTTACGATCGAGCTTTTTAAACCGAGCCAGCCGCTTGCCTTGCGCCGCGCCAGGGCTCGCCTCGTTCCCGGCGGCGAACGCCTCGTCCACCTGCTGGTCGAGCCCGCGGACGGCTCTAATCAGCTTGCGCAGCTCCCGCACGTGGCTGTCGCGCGAGTCGATTTTTTTATCCAGGATTACCCGGTCAAACCGCTCCTTGGGCGGTTCGGTTACCAGTTTTTCGGCCAAGGCAATGTGTTCTTTGGCAGCAAATCCAAAACTATAGACGACAGATTTGAGCTCATTCTCAGCACTTTCGATCCGCTTCGAGATTTCCACCTCTTGCTCCCGGGTGAGCAATGGGACCTGGCCCATCTGCTTGAGATACATCCGCACCGGGTCATCCAGAATATCCAGCCGGCTCCTTTCCTCCTCCTCCGGCTCCGGCTGTTTCACCCGATCGACCTCGGCCTGGTCCACGATCTCCACTTCGAGATTCCGCAGCTTGATATAGATCTCGTCCAGGTCCTCCGGGGTGATTAGCGCCTCCGGGAGCGCGTCGTTGATGTCACCATAAGTCAAGTACCCTTGCTCCTGCGCCAGCCGAACCAGTTCCTTTACCTTTTCTGCCAGCTCGGCTGCATGTGTGGCCGAGATTTGAGCCGCACCGCCGATCGTTTGGACGAGGGCCGGCGGAAGGCAGGCTTTGCCGTTCATCTCCCCGGCCGTCTCAGCCGCGGGAGCCGGGAGTTTTATCGCGGAACATTGACCCTTGGTTTCGGGCAAGTGACTGGTCGGAGCGGCTGCGTCGGCGACTTTTCTCAGGCGTGGTTTGGACCCCGGCTTGCTCACCTTCAATCTGGCCATAAGTGTCAAAAGCTAAACATCACCAACCGACCAAAATAGGAATCGGAATATGTAAAGCCCACCGCATCGAGTCAAGCCAGTAAAGCCAGGAGATTTCTTTTCATTCTTCTTCAAGCCGTGCAGAAGTTGACACCAGAAAATTGGCCGAGATCTCGGCTTTGGCGTCTAAGGCATACAGTGCTGACTGGCCACGCACTCCCGCTTACGGATCCAGCAGAAACTCGAGCACAGTCTGCGCGAACACACCGGGGTTTTCGACGTGGACGAGATGTGCTGCTTGGGGAATGGTGCGAAGCAGCGCTCGCGGAAAAAGACTCCGGATCGGATCCAGATCGCTCTCCAGCAGGTAGTCCGACTTTTCTCCACGAATGAATAACGCCGGTTTCTGGAACGGCTGTCCACCCGCCACAGGCTCAGTCAGGCGAGAATAGTTTTGCTGTATCTCCTCCAAACCGATTTTCCAGCGAAATCGACCGGCCGGGTCGCGCGCGAGGTTCTTGAGCAGGAATTGCCGGGTTGACAGATCGGGAACGACCGGTGCCAGGGCGGCCTCCAGCTCCTGGCGAGACTGGAACCGGTTCAAGTCCAGTGACAGCATCCCGGCAATGACTTTCTGATGCCGCGGCGGGTAACGGCGCGGCGCCATATCGACCACGACGAGCTTCCTCACCCTCTCGGGATGCAGGAGTGCAAATTGCATGGCAGTCTTGCCTCCCATGGAATGGCCGAGGACGAACGAATCGACACAAGGCTGCGCGTCCAGGAAGTCCCGGATGTCCTCTGCCATTAAGCGATAGTCCATCTCCAAGGTGTGAGGCGAACGTCCGTGATTCCGCTGGTCCAGAGTAAAAACCCTGAAGTGCCCGGCCAGCCTGTCGCGGGTCGAGTGCCAGTTTTCTAGCGACCCAAAAAGACCGTGGAGAATGATGAGCGGTTCGCCGTGACCGTAAACTTCAAAGTGCAGATCCACCTTACTTAAATACCGGACCACAGGCTCGCGGCAATGCGAAAAGACAGCTCGCGAGGGGTGGAGGCATCGATCCACTAACTGGGATGGCAGGTGAAGAACTCAGAGGAGAAGCCCCATGCCTTCGTGATGCCAGCGCCGGCACTCCGGCTGCGCTCCCGGGATCGGCATGGCCAAAGCCGCAGCGAAACCCGGCCCGGGAGCCAGATCGCAAAGGGACCAATCTGACGGCGGTGAGAACCCCTCAGGCAACCTGAGCAGCCGCAGCGGTTCTGCAGGCAGGACCGACACCTCCACCTGGTCGAGGAGATGGGCGATGCCCTCGCCCGTCGCTTTAAGCCACGCCTCTTTCCGCGTCCAAAGCCGGAAGAAGGCCACGGGCTTTTGATCCTCGGTCAACGCCCTGAATTCGTCCGCTTCTCTCTTGGAAAAAAATCGACTGACCAGGTCTTCCGCCTCAAACAGCGTTCGAATGCGCTCCACATCGACCCCGACCGGGGTCGCGCAAGCAATGGCGACCAGCGCCAATCCCTCCGAATGGGCCAGGTTAAACTGGAGACCACTGGCCCGGGCCACGCCACCCAGGCCCGGTTTGCCCTTCGGACCCTCCTCGAATTCCACAGTCGCTGCCGGGACTGACAGATACCGGCCCAGCAGTTGGCGCAACCAGCCATGCGCGGCAATGTACCGATTTCGATGCTGGTCGAAACGGTATCGCGCAGCCCGAGCGAGTTCATCCCGGGAAAGCGGCTTCTGGAATGCTGCCAACCAGGAGGCGGGCACCTCCAGCGAGGCCGCCCAGATGTGCACAACCTTCGGACCAGGTGCGGGGAGCCTACGGAGTATTTTGCCATCCTGCCGGCCAGGAACCGAGTCGGACGCCAGACCGCGCACCGGGTCAG
>JANXQE010000422.1 GCA_025356925.1 Limisphaerales bacterium
GGTTTTCGGCTCCTCTGCCACCACTCAAAAAAGAGGGAAGGCGTTGTTCGTCGGTCTGGGGGGTAAGTGGCCGATGTCAATACCTAAAAACCTTCCGGATTGGTCACCCCTCCATGGCAGTTGTCCACAAGTTGTTCACAAAGCAGGAATTAGTTGTTTGTTATATTCAATTGAATAGCAGATCCACGGTGCTGAGAGCTTGTCGACAGCATCCGGCGGCGCGATGGCTTGAAAATGTTTAAGGTTCAGGGTGTAAATCGAGTCCGCGCCGGCTTTGGTTGCGCTCTTGAGCAGGAGGGCATCGTAAACCGTTCCCCCTTGAATTCCGGATCCGGCCGCCTCTCGAAGGAGCGCCGCATATTTCCTACCGGCCAAGCCGACGGTTTTGAAATGCTTCAAAACGTTTTCCTCGATGCTTAAGAGAACCTGCTCGGGTGGAAGGCGAAAATTGAACCCGAGAGGCGTGATTACCAGTCGGTTGCCGAACTGGAGTTTACGGTGTTCATCTCCGCCTCTCTGCTTTACATTCGGTGCCATTATGCCACTCATCAGAAACGTCTGCTGCTCGGTCGCGATGGGGCTGCTGGTTGGCCAATGGAGCAGCCTCACGGCGGCTGAAAGTCAGTTCAGTTACTTTCGCTCGGACGCGGGCCTGCAAACCGGGATGGGTCCCCTGCCCGACCGCTTGGACGCTCCCGAAGCGTTGAACTGGCGCGTTGGGCTGGATTCGGGCCATTCGACGCCGGTAATCCGGGCGGGGAAGATCTTCCTGACGACGTATCGGCCTGATTCAAAGGAATTGGCGATTGTCGCTTTGGATGAGAAAACCGGCCGGCAACTCTGGCGCAAACCCATCGTTCCAGAGCAAGTGGAACAAACACATCCCATCGGCAACCCGGCCACCGCCACGGCCGCCTGTGATGGTGATCGGTTATTCGTGTTTTTTGGCAGCGCAGGCTTGTTCTGCTATGACCTGGAAGGCCAGAAGCTGTGGGCCCAAAAAATGGGACCATTCCGCGACGAGTACGGGGCCGGTAGCTCACCGATCCTCCTTGGTGATAAAGTCATCCTGAACCAGGATCACGATACGGACAGCTTTCTCGCTGCGTTCGACCGTGCCTCGGGGCGGCAGTTATGGAAAGTGGCTCGGCCAGACGCGGTGCGCAGCTACGCGACACCGACGGTTTGGACCCACGACGGCCGGAGCGAAGTCCTCGTGGCGGGAGCCTTGCGATTGACCTCGTATGACCCTGGTGAGGGCAAGGCTCTTTGGTGGGTCAACG
>JANXQE010000615.1 GCA_025356925.1 Limisphaerales bacterium
GTGAGGTCGCAGTAAGGACAGTGGGTAGATCAGAATCACCTGGAGAAATTCAAACATGCCACCACAACTTGCTCGGAAATCGCCGCCAATCAATGATTTCGATTCTCGACGGACTTTCTGCCACCCACAGAGGATGGACAAGCCCACTGAAAATGGTAGAGAGCGTCGTGTTGTACCGTAAAAAAGGAGGCTACAAATGTGGTTAATGACAAGCCGCCAGCAAAGGGCCTCGGGCTTTGCGATCGGATTGGCTCTTCAGAGAGCGGACGCGGTCCGGTGTTCAAGGAAGGAGTTGGATTATCTTAACCCAGTCGCCTAGTCTGGCGGCAGCGCAACGAGACAGTGACGCGTCGATAATCTAAGTTAATAATGAAAAAGCAAGGTCCGGCCAAGCCGGTGGAACGGTTGTTCCCGTTCGTGATGCGCTCGCGCATTCTGCTGTTGGGACGCGAGACGTTGCTTCGCAGCAAGAGCCGGTTGCATTTTCTCTTAATCACGGAGGACCTATCGGCTGAAAGCCGCGCCGAGGTGCTTTCCGACTTCGCTCACTACCCGGTCGTCCAGCATTTTGTTTCGGCACAACTCGAGGAATTTTTCAAGGTCCGAGAAACGAAGGTGATCGGTTTCGCGAAGTCAGGACTGGCCCAATCCATTTACGCAGAACTCAAGGAATACCGGCTCAACAAGCCGCCCAAGGCCTGACCACGCTGGTTTTGAGGAACAAAATCCCTGTTTTCTTTTGTATCAATTCCCGCCAAACCGTGGTAGAGTAGCTCAACGAAAACTACTTTTAATTCAGGAAGCCGGGGGATTCCGTCGTTGCGTCGCAAGCAGTCGGACGGCAAAAAAGGCGGGCACAAGACGCGCGGCCGGTCGCAGCGGAGAACCGAA
The DNA here is from genome assembly GCA_025356925.1 of Limisphaerales bacterium. GTDB lineage: Bacteria > Verrucomicrobiota > Verrucomicrobiia > Limisphaerales > UBA8199 > JANXQE01. Next base: position 892 of record JANXQE010000615.1, read on the forward strand.
CCGTTACTGGAACAGCCGGTAGCGGACCTGACGGGCAATGTTCCCTGCCAAGTGTGCGGACACCTGGTTGATGCGAAGCGCATGCACCCGCATATGGTCCGGTTTCACGGCGCAGCCTTCCGCTCGAAAGGCATCTAGAACCTCCAGCTCCGGCCGCTGGCGGAGAGTTGGGGGCGCAGACTTTTCCCGCGTCGAGCGGTTGCGGGGCGCCCGTGGGTTACCCCGAGCATTTCGCGTTGAGTTGCGCTACTTGGGCTTCGAGTTCGCGCACGCGGTGGAGCAGTTCGGGCAATTGCTGCATGGCAATGATCTGCCGCTTGGCCTGCCGGTCCGGGGCGGCCGGCACACCCAGCACCCGCCCACCATCCGCCACATCTCGCATGACACCTGACTTGGCGCCAACGATAACCTGGTTGCCGAGTTTGAGATGGTCCGCGATGCCGGACTGGGACGCCACCACAACGTAATCGCCCAGCCGGGTGCTGCCGGCGAATCCCACCTGGCCCATGATCAAGCAGTGCCGGCCAATGATCACGTTGTGTGCGATGTGGACCAGGTTGTCGATTTTCGTTCCCTGACCGATGATGGTGGGGCCAAGCGTACCGCGGTCGATGGCGGTATTGGCGCCGATCTCGACATCGTCATGGATGATGACGGTGCCAAGTTGAAGCACCTTGCGGTGACGTCCCTCGTCGAGGACATAGCCGAAACCGTCCGACCCGATGACCGAACTGGCATGGATGGTGACGCGATGGCCGATCTGGGTCTGGCGATACAGAACGACGTTGGGGAACAGGCAAACGTCCTCGCCGAGTTGGCAGCCGGCCCGCAGGTCGTTGCCGCCCATGAGCACCGACCGCGCGCCCAGCTTCACTCGTGCGCCCAGGATGCAGTTTGGGCCGATGTGCGCGGTCGGGTCGATTTGCGCTGAGTCGGCGATGACGGCGCTGGGATGGATGCCCTGTGGGTGTTCCTCGGGTGCAAAGAACAGCGGCAGCGCCCTGGCCAGGGCCACTCGGGCGTTCGCCACCCGAATGATCACTTTGGTCGCCGAAACGAACGGGCCGTCCACGAGGATTGCCGCGGCCTGGCTTCGGTCCGCGGCCTCAAAGTAAGCGGCATTTTCGGCAAAGGTCAGCTCGCCGGCTCGCGCCTGGTCAGCCGGCGCTAGGCCAATGAGTTCGATCGCGCCGTCGCCGATGAGTTCGCCCCGGAGTTGTTCAGCAAGTTGCGCCGCGGTAAGAGACATAAGATTTAGAGGTGGGTTTGGCGAAAGCCAGCGGCAACCGGGGACCGGTGCCAGGCTTGCGACGAGGTGTGCGACGACAGACCGGCTTCCTCATGGGGTTTTTCCTTGAGCGGCTAGATCTCGCCGAGACTGACCATGCGTTGGGTTTCGGTATCCCAAACCTTCAACCGGAGGCAACGGATGATTTCCCTGGGGTGGAGCGAAGTGACCTTGGGCCGCTGCAACTC
>JANXQE010000432.1 GCA_025356925.1 Limisphaerales bacterium
TATCCGCAGTAACGTCACGGTGGTCCTGAGCGAGCACCTGCCTCTGCCGGACCTGAGCCATTACGATTACATCAGCAGCCAACCGGCCACCAATGACGACATCATCATGGTCGTTACCAATACCACGCCGTTCCCGATCCAGACCAACCGTTGGTATGTGGGCATCTTCAACCAGGCCGATACCAGTGTTCCGGTAATGGTCCAGGCCTGCGTCCGCCCTGATTACCCAGCCATCATCCCTCTCACCAACGACGTGCCCTTTGTCGCGAGCCTTACCAATGCGTTTGCCGCGCCCGGCCCGCCGCGGCAGTTCTTTTTCCTCTTCCAGGTCACTAATCAGGTCGATTCCATCCTGTTCGAAATGTACAACCTGTCCGGAAATGCCGACCTCGTTCTCCAGCGCGATGTGCCCCCCACGATGGCTCCCTACTACGACGGGAGTTTTCAACCAGGCACTAATTGGGACCAGATCGTGGTGCGCGTTTCTCCTGTGGTTCCCAGCCTGTTGGGCAACTGGTACGTGGGCGTTTACAATAACGAAGCGACCAACGTCGTCTACACCCTGCGGGCAGTGGTCTCTAATAACGGCTTGCTGCAAAGCATCCAGGAACCGCCGACCCCAACGATTTCCACCTTGCCCGCCGGCCAGGGTATCCTGCTGAGCTGGTATTCCGTCGAGGGGGAGTACTATCAGGTTCAATCCTCAACTCCGAGCCCGTTCAACTGGCAACCGGCTCCGGGTGGCCTGCTCCGAGCAACCACGCCCCTGACCACTTTCGTGGTCCAGGCGGCCGCCGGCAGCCTGGATATCTACCGCATCATTCACCTTTCGTCACTCAACCTGCCCCTAGCTCCCTTGCAAATTCAGCTCTGGACCAATGACCAGGTCCGCATTTCCTGGTCCAACGCGTTCCCGTTCGGCATCCTGCAGTACGCGGACAGCCCACTGGGACCCTGGTTTAATGCCAACCTCCCGGCAACCTTGGTTGGCGCTCAGTTTGTCGTGTTCGACAACATCGGCCACATACCCAGATATTACCGGTTGCTCCAGTAACAAACGGGATCGTTATTCCGGTTAATCGGTGTTTCTCCGGAAGGGCGGTTCTCGATCGTCGCTAATGGGAGGCGGGATCGGGCGTTTTCGGAAACCCGACCGCTTGGGCCATGATGATTTGCTGATCCGATCTGAGCTTCATGGCCGTGGCTAACGGGCCGCGGTCCAGATCGTGGACCACGGTCGCCAAACCCTCCGAGGCGCAATACAAGTAGACGTTTTGGCAAATGCAGCCGGCATCGAACCCGGCGTAGAAGGGACGCGATTCCGGCTTGGCCTTCTCCAGGCGCGGAAGGTCTGCCACATAGATCAGCGTCACGGGCGCTTCCCTAAAAGCTTCCTGCCCTCCGGCCTTGGGTCGGAGATCCTCGGCTGAAACCGGTTGTAACCGGTGAGCCTTGGCGTCATAAAGAAACAACCCCTCGGGAAGCGCGGCGTAAACGTCCACTTCCTGCGAGTTCATCGCCGAGGGTGCGGTGCGTTGGCCGGTCTGAGGTCGATTGATGCCAAAGGCAGCCCATAGCAAATTCGCGAGCACCTGGGACGGAAGGTGGTCCGGTTTAAACTCGCGTGCGGTGCGCCGCTGCCGGAGGGTCTCCATGAGCGGCTTGCCGCCTTCCATTTGCGCGGGGACCAAGCGAACGGATTTGAGTTCATCGGCGCCGGGCGCCGCTGAGGTTAGCCAGAAAACGAGAACCGTTGCACCAACAGAGTTCAGAGCGCCTAGTCGCATAATCAATGAGGTCTATGTTCACCACAGCACCCGGACGTGATCGCAGATTGGATGCCGGTTGTAACCATATTGCCGGTCCAACGCGAAGCAATCCACTACGTAATGAGCGGTCCGCGCCGGGCGCAGCTCGACACTGCCCCCTCGCGTAGCGCAGGCTTTCAGCTGCTCTATCGCTGGTCTGCGACCTGCCAGGGCTCGCGATTGCGAGGCGCGCCGAGTTTCGATGCTATTTCAGCCAGGCCGCCCGGCCGGCAGGAATGCCCGATTCCATTAGGATTTGCGTTCCGAAGGTCAGGGGCTGAACCGGTTTTTTGTCCTGTCCCGCAGGGACGTGCGAAAATAGCCCACCCACTCATGGGTGGGTTTCGGACGAACCCAAACCCGCAAGTCCCGATCGGGACGAAAGAATCGACCTGGTTTTCTGAACCGTCCAACGCGCAGCCATTTGAGAACGTCTGCTATCTGCCGTCCCTATCGGGACTGCCGAATCGGTTTACATCGTACCACCCACCGTTGAAACGGTGGGCTATTTTCGTCTGTCCCTGCGGGACACAGGCCGTCGGTCGACTCAAATTCTAGTGGCATTGGGCAGGAATGCCGGCGATACAGCAGGCCTGAAGCGCCTGCGCTACTTTTGGGGGGGAGAGTCGGGATGCACCCGCCTGCGTCATCCCCTACGATTCAGACAGTGGGGAGGGAGCTCTAAAACCCCGTAAAACGGGTCCGTTTTGGGAGCCTGGCGCCTGACAGGCGGATTTTTCACTTTTCGCAT
>JANXQE010000438.1 GCA_025356925.1 Limisphaerales bacterium
CCGGGATACCAGATTGACAACGATCCATTTTTCGTGCAATTTTCGTGCATCGGAAAAACCATCACCATAGACGATGATGCCTACAAGCTGCTTTCCGCTTTGAAGCGCCGCCCCAGTGATTCCTTTACGAAAGTCATCTTGCGTCACGTAAACCGGCCTGCGGACACAGGCGGTGAATTGTTGGAGGCGATGGAAAAGCTTCCGCCCCCGGACGTGGACCTGGCCATGCTCAAGCGCATCGAACGGGAACGAGGCAAACGGTCCGGCGGCCGCAAATGATCGCCGATACGACCTTTTTGGTCCACCTGCTGGCCGAGCAGCGATCGAGACGGCGCGGTCCTGCCACTGTTTTTCTTGCAGGCAATCGAAATGCGGTGCGTACCTCCATTATTAGCCTTGCCGAGGTAGCAGTTTCCTTTCCGACAACCGAACGGGCCTGGGAATATTTCATGATGAGCCGCTGGAGCGTTTACAGGCTGCATGACGGGGTTGCCAAAGCGGCGGCTGACTTGGACAGGGAGCTTAGAAACCGGGGACGGCTGGGCGAGAACGACAACTGGATTGCCGGCTTTTGCCGCTACTATCGGGAGCCGGTCATCAGCCTGGACCAAGCATTCGACCGTGTCCCTGGACTGCGAAGAATCTCTTATTAGGAAGCCTGGACCGCAACAGATTCAGGCACGTTGGCCGCCAATTCCTTCTCTTTCAACAGAGGCGCTACCGCACCAGCCACGACGTTGAACTGCTCGCTAAAGACCCGAAAAGGGGTCGGTTCTAAAAGGGGTCGAAAAGGGGTCGGTTCTGAGTATCGTTAACACAGGTTGACACGAAAGGCGTGAACGGGAACTCTTTCATCAAGTAATCGTGTGCGCCAGCCTTGACCATTTCAACTGCCAGAGCCTCGCCCATGACGCCAGACACCATCATTAATGGAATATCCAGGGCCTGATGTTGGTAAAGCGCCAGGGCGGCGGCGCCCCCAAAGCCGGGTATGGAATAGTCGCTGATAATCAGGTCCCAGGTCTGCCCCTCCAGGGAGGCGCGCATTGTATCGGCGGTTGCGACGCGTTCGGAGATCACCTCAAAACCGCCGCCTGACTTGTCATCACGCAACATCGTAAACGCTGCGTACCCCAAAACACCCCCCTTCGTCCATTCCGCGGATTTTATTTTGGCAACGATTTCTGGTTGCCGGGCAGTGATTGAGACAACAGGACACCCGAGTTCCCAAGAATCTTTTCAACCAAGGCTCGTCGTGCTCTCAGCGGGTGGTCCAGCTTTAAACCCGCAAGCAGGTTCTGAATCCGTTTGTCGGGTTAACCCTCCACCGCCTCGTTGCACACTGGATGCCAGCGTTCGAGCAGGTCGTGCTCTTCAGAGCACCGTGCCCCCTGACCAGTGGTCGAAAGATGCACATGGATATGAGTAGCTCCCTGCGCAGTGGCGTCGGCTATGCTGACGTGCCCCTCCAGTCGCTGCGCGAGAGCCCGGGTCTGGGCGATATAGATTGGCACCCAGGTTCCGTCCTCAGATTGTCCGGCATAAATATAGTTGGCCGGCACCGACTGGAACTGGGCGTCGAGCGGGTGGATCTCGTAGGGGTATTGGGTGCCCGACTGCCCAAGCCAGTTGATAGAAGACGAGGAAGCGATCCCAGGTTGTTGTTGGTGGCGGTGAAACAAGTGATTTAAGAAGCTCATGATTGGCTGCTTTCGGTTCACTGCGAAGACAACTCACCGGGCGTGGCGAGGTAGGGGTCGGAACAAAAATGACCACGAACCAAGTTCCAGCCGCCCGGGCTAGAAAAGAAACTCCGCTCGGCTGAGGAATCTTGTCAGCTGCTTATCTCATTTGCTGATCGTTTTGTCCAACAGATTCGCCGAGGGCGCAAATGGCACTATGGCGCGTTTTTTCATTCCTTTTCATTTCTCTAACTCACATTTTGGCGGTAATTTGGGGGCGGTTTTTGAGATTTGGTCCGTCATTTTGCACGGTAAATCGATTCTTTTGCCGGTTTTAGCGGCGTCCCCGTATGGTCAAAAAACTCGTCCGTGCACGCATCGAGCGATATACCGAGCTGCAGGATAGGTGGTTGCGCATAATTATTTGGTCTTCTGGCCCGGAGCCACTCGATGCCCCTCGGAGGCCATAAATATGAGCCCCTGTCCCTTCTGAATCTACCCGTCCGAACCCCTTCACCCAATAGTATTTTCAGCGCTCTCAGGGTCTTGCGACCTGAGACAGATTGGTGGGCGAAACCCAATCCGTACCTGCAGTCGCTGTG
>JANXQE010000485.1 GCA_025356925.1 Limisphaerales bacterium
GCATTTAAGCCAGGAATTCAGTCCGATTCTGGCCAACTGCGCCTCTTTGGCCGGGGTATTGTGCTCGAATCTGCGCCCGGGAATAGAGGTTGGCAATCCAAAGCTCTTAATCGATGACTTCTGGGAGAGCGTGGAAAAGGAGAAGCCCCTGGAGAACCCCGTGGTCAGTATTCCCTTGGATATCGCTGCGCTGATATTTACTTCCGGGAGCACGGGGTTCCCTAAGGGAGTGACGATGACTCATCAGGCGATGGTGTTTGCCAGAGATAGTATCCGGGAGTACCTGCGGCTGGGCCCGGACGAACGGATTATCAATCTCCTGCCGCTCGCTTTCGATTATGGTTTGTATCAACTGCTCATGTCAGTGTCTTTGGGTGCCACGCTGATCCTGGAGCGCTCGTTCACCTACCCTGGCGCGGTTTTTGCCAGGATGTTGAAGGAGAAAGCTACGGTTTTTCCGGGCGTACCGACGGTATATTCCACGTTGCTTTCAATGCATCGGGCCTCGCCACTGTGTTTTCCTTCAATAACCAGGGTTACCAACACGGCCGCGGCTTTGCCCCCGGATTACATTCGATCGCTGAGGGAAATCTTCCCCAACGCGCTTATCTTTGCGATGTACGGCCTCACGGAGTGCAAGCGCGTGAGTTATCTTGAGCCCGAGTTGATCGACCTGAAGCGTGGTTCGGTCGGCAAGGCCATTCCCGGGACGGAGATGTTTTTGTTGTCGCCAGAGGGGGCGCCCGTTCCTGCAGGTGAGCCTGGGATACTTCATGTTCGTGGGCCCCATGTCATGGTTGGTTACTGGAAAGATCCTGAAGAGACGGCGAAGATGCTCAAGCCCGGGCAGTTGCCCGGGGAGCGGTTCCTCTGCGCGCAGGATTGGTTTGTGATGGATGCAGAAGGCTTCTTCTATTTCCGAGGCCGCAGCGACGATATCATTAAGACGCGAGGAGAGAAAGTCAGCCCGGTCGAGGTGGAAAATGTTCTCTACAGCAACCCGGCTGTCAAGGAAGCCGCGGTAATCGGTGTTCCTGATGAGAAGTTGGGCCAGGCGATCAAGGCGTTCGTGGTGTTGGAAAAAGGCAGTGAAATCACTAACAAGGATCTCCAGAGACATTGCGCCTCGCGTCTGGAGGGATTCATGGTGCCCCAGGCGATTGAGATCGTTTCGGAATTACAAAAGACGAGCAGCGGGAAGATAAAGAAAGATGCGTTGCGCTAACCGGTCTAAGGTATCCAAAGGAAAGCATGCTGGAACATAATCAATCCGACGACTGCTCTAAACTTCTGCGATCACTGGTGCAGCGCTACGCCTCGCGGATCAAGCTCCTCCCCGACAAACCCGAAGATAGCGTCGAAGCAACCGTGCGCGCATTGTGGTTGTGCGCATTAGGCGCCCCGACGTCGAGCGTGAAAGCGCTCAACGCGCCGCTCGCCGCCCTGACAACGACACAGATAGATGACTTGAAAGAGTTACTGGAACGCAGGGCCTCGGGAGTGCCGCTGGCGCACTTGACACGTCGGCAGGATTTCATGGGTCTGGAATACAAGTGCAGCGAAGCAGCGCTTATCCCCCGCAAAGAAACAGAGATTTTGGCCAAGGCGGCGTGTTCGCTTCTCATTGAAAAGATATTGCCCGTGAATCAAAGGCCGCGGGTGCTGGACTTGTGCACTGGCTGTGGAAACCTGGCCTGTGCCGTGGCGAACTACGTGCCTGAGTGCGCGGTGTTTGCGGCAGATCTCTCACCCGACGCCGCGCGATTGGCGGGCGAGAATGCGAAGCATCTCGGGTGTGACGACAGGGTGCAGATTTTCGCGGGCGACCTCTTTGGGCCGTTCAGTTCGGAGCAATTTGCAAAGAGTTTTGACCTAATCATGTGTAACCCGCCTTACATCAGCACAGGGAAGCTGCCGCAAATGGCGGAGGAAACCATAACGCACGAGCCGAAGATGGCTTTCGATGCCGGGCCCTTTGGTTTGTCGATCCTGGACCGCTTATTGCGGGATGCACCGCAGTACGCAACGCCGGGTGGATGGCTGGCGTTCGAGGTGGGCCTCGGGCAAGGACCCGGGATTATTCAGCGGTTGTCCAAAGACGCGCGATTCAAACCTGCGACCGGCGTCTTGGACGACAACAAGAATGTTCGCGCGGTGACCGCTCAATTCAGCCATAATAACTAACCACCCACTCTCACCAAAGATAAAGGATTCGCAGAATCGAACCACAACTGATGAACTACAAAGCCGAAGTAAAGTCCTTCGTTTCAACCAATCTGCTGTTTGGCGCCCCGGGAGACATTCAGGATGACACCTCATTCTTAGATACCGGCACTGTTGATTCCACCGGTATTTTTGAAATCATTATGTTCTTGGAGAATACCTACAACATTAAGATAGAGGCCGAAGAAACGATTCCTGACAACCTCGACTCGATCAATCGCATTTCGGATTATCTAACACGAAAGCTCAGCCCACCGGCGAAGCCATGAAAACGGATGTGATCGTTACCGAACGGGCCGGCTCCGACGGCTGCCCGTGGAATGCTGCGAACCGGGGGTTGCTGATGCCCGAACGCCATTCCGTAAATGACACGGTGGCTTTTAGCCGGGTAGTCACCGAACAACTTGGAGTTGAATTTGTTCGTGAAGACATCTCACCGATGCTCGAGGCTTTCCTTCCACGTCCAGCCTGATGTGGAGTCCAGTTCAGGGCATTCTTTCGCGTTCAGCTCCGACAGATCTAACACGCCAGCAACACTCGAACCTCAAACAACGACATGTGCGGTATCGCAGGTATATTTGATTTGGAGAATCGGGCACCCGTGGCCGAGCACGACATTCGGCAGATGCTGGCCATGATTCGGCACCGAGGTCCGGATGAATTCGGGATTTACCTGGATGGACCGGTGGGCCTGGGCAGTGCGCGACTGAGCATTATCGATCTAAGCACCGGACAGCAGCCGATCGGCAATGAAGATGGAACCCTTTGGGTAGTTTTTAACGGGGAGATTTTTAACTACGTGGAATTGCGCCCGGAGTTGGAGGCGAAAGGTCATAGGTTTGCCACGACTTCAGATACAGAGGTATTGCTGCACGCCTACGAGGAATGGGGACCGCGGTGCATGGAGCGGTTCAATGGCCAGTTCGCCTTTGCGATTTGGAATACCCGGGAACAGAGCCTGTTCCTGGCGCGAGACCGGGTAGGGGTGCGACCGCTCTTTTATGCAATAAAGGATGGAGCGCTCGTTTTTGGATCGGAGATTAAAGCGATTCTGGCTTCGGGCCGAGTTTCCGCGGAGATCGACCCGACGCGCTTAGAACAGATCTTCACGTATTGGAGCCCGATTTCCCCCGGAACGGTCTTTCGGGATATTGTCGACGTCCCGCCCGGGCACTATCTGCTGGCGAGAAATGGAAGCGTCAGCGTGAAGAGTTATTGGGAGCTCACGTTTTCGGAAGGCACTGCCGATGCACTGTCACGCAAGCCGGCAAGGAGCGCAGAGGAATACGAGGAGACATTGAGCAGTTTGCTGGTGGATGCGGCAAAGATCCGGTTGCGGGCCGATGTGCCGGTCGGGGCTTATTTGAGCGGCGGGTTGGATTCCTCGATCATCGCCTCGGTAATAAGGAACTTCACGAGCAATCGGCTCGACACCTTTTCGATCGCCTTTGATGACGCAAACTTTGATGAGAGCGCGTTTCAAAAACAGATGGCGCAGTTCCTCGGGACGGAGC
>JANXQE010000520.1 GCA_025356925.1 Limisphaerales bacterium
TCAAAGAACCGAACTGCGAATTCGCCATGTACAGGCGTTTTTCAACATAGCATAGCGGGCTACAGCCGAGCCTCCCTGCATTGGGAGGACATGTTTGTGCTGGTGTTGGCAGGAGCACTTGCGATTCGTGAATGCTCAACAGCAATCCCTTGCAGTTGGGATTTATCCCCAGGGTACACGTCTGATCTGTTAACTGCCATAGCAGCGGTTACCGGATTAGCGCGAGAGGGTCCCTCAACAAGTATGCTTGGTTCCCCAACAGCACTCTCAGCAATTCCAGGAGTGGACAAACCGGTTGACTGCAGATCGGTTAACCTCGAAAGGGTAACCTCATGGCGCACGCCACTGATTTCATTTGGTGGGCCATCGGAAGCGGCCTGAACTGGCTTACTGCTGCGCAGTGGCTCTGGCATTTGAACCAAAAACTGCGCTTCCACGGGTTTTAGAACCACGAACTCTGCTACGACGGCCTTCACTTCTTCCGGCAGTTCCAGGAGGAATGGACTGATTCCTTGGGTATTACCCTGGGGTTCGGGTTTCGCCACCCAGTAGTGACCTTCGTTATCGCGCAATCTCACCGCCAACCGCCCGGTCGAACGCAGTGCTTTCGTCTGGATATAGATCACCGGCACGGGAGTGTAATGGCCGGCCCATTGGTTCACTCGAGTAGGCGTTACCCGCTGGCTTTGACCCACCCAGCCCGAGGGTGCCCCGCCATGGACCGGGCCCATACTCACTGCTGGATTTGTCTGGTAGATGCCATCGAGGAAGACGTGCGTGCCGTTTGTAAAAACGCCCAAGATTGAAATGGGATGATTTTCGTAGTTTAGGTTCAAGCTCCACCAGGTATTGGATTGAAGGTCGTGCACGCTGAACCATGGGGAACGGCCAATCAAAACGGCCGCCTGGGCATTGGTGGGACTCGGATAAAATGTCCCTGAGAAACGCTCAACGCGCTGGTGGACGCCCAGGAATTTGCTTCGGTTTCCGGTAGGGTCCTCCGCGATCCAATCGGGCTCTTCCCAACCGCTGGCAGGTTTGCCAGCCTGGCGGAGTTCCCAAACCGGGCTCCAGTATAGGGAAGGGCTCTCCCAATAATTTTTCGCACTGCCATTAGTCCGGAGGAGTAATCCGGTGAGAGCCACATCCAGGTCTCCCAGGAGCTGATGTTGCGGCAGGGACTGACCCGACCAGTCGGCAGGACGGGCCACGTCAGGGTTTGGCACATCGAACCGGACGCTGGCGTTAGTTCTCCAGGGAGTCACCTGCACGGCTAGCTTGCGTTGGGATCTTGGGAACGCGTAAAAAACGTGCCCAACTCGCCAAAAGCTGGGGCTGCCGAACCAACTACTGGTATCCTCGGCGAAAACGTCGCCGTTTTCTCCCACTATCTCCACTCGAATGCCTTGGCAATCCACATGTTTGCCAGTGGCCGGGTTTATCGCGTTAACCCATACCACCAGGCCCGGATGGTCCAGGTGCACGTCCGAGTGCGGAACCTTGGGAGTTAGGAGAGCGTATAATTTCCGCGGAAGCCACGGTCCAACGTTTTCCACCGGCGACTTAAATCCCATCTCGTGGTAAGTGCCGAACGTCACGCCTTCGACTTGCAAAATCCGGCCGTCGGCAAGTTCAGCGTTCGGTAGCGGTTTGCTCCGACCTGGCAAAACAAGGGCAGCCAAGACCAGCAGGGCCATCAAGGGAACAACAACCGCTCCAAAAATGATCCTGGCTAGTTTTCTCTCCATATCCGTCTCTCGTGATCAACCCATTCTAACATGCCCGGCCCCGTCTTGAAACAATACTTTGTTGAACCAGTTCCGTCCTTCAGTGAAACGCAAAAACCCAATAAGGGCTTCCGAAACGATGTGACACCATTGAGCGAATAAATACATCGCGCGATCCGAAGCCACCCGGCTTCGGACAGAACCACAATCAATGTTGGAAGCCTCCAACAGGGCAAGGTCGGTCTGCGATGCGCCGGTGTACCAAGCCAGTTGGTAAAAAGCTTTGCGCTCCGGATTGGTCTCTCGTTCCACAATCCGGCCATGTTCCTCCCAGGTGATCGCCCGCTTCTTCTTGAAATTGACGGCAGGCCAGCGTTTCTTGGGCAGCACCGGCCACGGCAGCCAATTCATGTCCAGGGCGAAATTGTGAATGCGCCGCAAATTTCGGTGTTTTTGGCTCGGTGGCGAGTTAAAACGAGCAGGGGGGGTGGCGAGCTTCGAGCCTTCGCTCGCGCCCCCCTGCGGTCGAAGGTTCGTTTGATCTCCGGTGAGCCACAATTCTCGGATGACCAACGCCGCACACCCGATGAGCTCCGAGAACTGATCTCCCAGCGCGCGGTTCACCCGCGCAGCGTCAAGTACAGGGCGGCGCGCGAAAAGCGATTTCCTGCTATGAGACGCGTCAACTTGTTTCGTTGATTTTGTTTAGTTTTCTCAGGGCATGGCGAGATGGTGGAACGTGAGTTTGACTGATGGATTGGAACGAAGGAAACCGGGCAGCCCTCAGTCGATTCGTTGAGTTGCTGACAATAGAGAGTAATCGGCCGCGTCAGAGCGAGGTTTTGCCAGCAGCTTTGGCTTTCTTCCAACGTGCCTTGGCAGCAGCGGAAAGTGCTGCGTTTACCTTCTTTTTCGGTTTTGGTGCAGGGCTTACATGCCCGGCCATTCGCTTCCTCACTCCGGCGCGAATAGCGGCAAGTCCCGCGGCGCTGAGTTTCCGTTTCCTTGCCTTCGGAGTCAGTGCGGACGCTTCCACGATAATCGTTGGCACGACATCGCCGAGGAGTTGACCCAACTCGCCTTGTAGCTCCAGAATCTTTTCCTGGAGGTCGGCAGCTTTTCTTAATGATGAGGGCGACAGACTGATTAGTGTATTCATTGCCCGCAATGTGACTGGACCTGCCCGTCTGTCAAGTTCGCCGGGTGAGGATGTGTAACACACTGACCAATGTCTCAGCCTGCGTAACCAACGCGGCAAGCAAGTGAACTCCCGCACCTGCCAAGCACCGCGATGACCCGCGCCTCAGCCAGACTCCCCATCCTTGCCCTCCAGCCAGACGGAGAAGGCAACCCATATCAGACCCAAGAGATGAGCACCAAGCCAGGCCACGAGAATACCCAGCGGGACCGCGAAATACAGGCTCAGTCCGTGATGAGCCGAAAGGATGGTCGCGGTCAGTCCCAAAATATACCCCGCCGCCGAGACCGCCTTTGACGCGGCGCTGGCTTCTTCGAGGGTCATGGGCTTAGAAACATCGGGCTGGTCATCTTCTGAGCGTGAAGCCTCCGCGTCGAAATCCGATTTAGTTATTGACCACCGTAGGACTCTTGATGCGACCCCGAAAAGGAAGCCCATCGCGGCCACAAAAAGGCCCATGCGCAACTCCCTTTCATACAGATAGACGCCAGCCAGAATGAGGTAGACAAGCCATAACGGCTTCAGGATGTAACTATCCAAACAGAGTAGGCGCAGATGGCCTGACATATTCGAGCCAGCGGGCCACCAAAAACTCAGAGCCGAATACAACTCAACGCTGGCCATCGCCGGGAGGCGAGCCTACCATGAACGATTACCTTGCCGCAGTCGGGTGATTCGATCGGCCGTGGCACGGGACTATCGTGATCGAGGGATCGATGGGGACGTATGTTATGATAATATTGAATGTAGGATTGGAGAATGCGCCTTAGCTGTCGCTCATTGAAGACGATCACTCGATCGAGGCATTCCCGCCGAATTGAACCCAAGAACCGCTCGACGAAGGGGCTTTGCCAAGGCGACCTCGGGGAGCTCAACTTCTGCTTGATGCCCATGCCCGCAATCCGCTGCACGAAGTCCGCTCCGTAGATCCGGCGCCGTGCTGTTGAGCATGACGGCGCGGAATTGCAGGCCAAACTCGCGATCCTGAACCCAGCTTCCTTCGGCAGTCACCCACTCCCCGGCGCTGACTGAGGCAAGCGAGCCGACAACGGTAACCAAATCACGGTGCCCCTTTGCCTTCACTTTGAGCACCGCCCACCCGTTTTCCTCGTTGAAAAAGGTGACGCGCTCGATTAGCCCGGAGAGGCTTTCGTTGAACTGTTGTGTGGGCTTTTGCTGCAAAACAGCGGCAGGTTGGAAGTCAAGGACGGCAAGTGGGGCTTACCAATAATGATGCACCAGCGGTTTGATCTGGCTGTCGTAAAGGTTGGTAATCTTTTTCAACGAAGCCTTGGGCAGCGGCGGCAAATCGGAGGCGGCAATGTTGTCCGCAACCTGCGCTGGGCGTTTGGAGCCTGGAATAGCACAGGTGACGGCCGGGAATTCCAGAATCCAACGCAAGGCGAACTGGGCGAGAGACGCTCCG
>JANXQE010000537.1 GCA_025356925.1 Limisphaerales bacterium
GCCGCCTCCGTGGCCTGCGGGTTCATGATAGTCGCAAGCGCGCCAATTCCCGCGGCCAGGTAGGCGAGGTCTGTTCGACGCTGCGCTCTGCCGAGTTGCTCAAGCAATCGTGAGGTTTGTTTTGGAAAACATCGGGAGCTCCTGGCTGGCTCCTTCACTCTTTTCCGGTGTTTTACCATTTGAGTCAACGCGACGGCACGGGTTGCATCTGGACCTTGTAGAAGCGGTTCGGGGATTGCGCCGGGTCGACCGTCTCGATCTCAGTGGTTCCAGTTGCGTCGGCAACTTTCGTTCCGAGCAGACTCCAAGTGATGAGGTTGCTCGAGCCGCTGAATTGGTTGGTCTGGTAAGCTTGGAAGACGTACTGCACATGGACGTTCGGCCCCTGATTGGTCGAGAGAACCAAACGCGGCACTAATTCGTAGGCGCCGATGTCACAGCCCAGTCCTTGCGGTCTGGCGATCCCGCGTTGATCCGTGGGTGGACAGGCCGTATTATCTCCGGCATCGATGGCCGGGCTGTTGGGCAGCAGGCTCATCGTCGGGGTCGGCCCGCCGTTGTAGCCGAGCGGGCCGAGCAGAGGGTTTAGATTGGTGCGGCTCGATGAGGTGGTAACGAGCAAGCTGCCGTCCGAGCAGATGTTATGGCCGCCGTCGGTGAATGGTCCAGCCAGATTGGTCTGACCGAGGGCGCACGACAGAATCGTGTTGGTTAGACTGCCACTGCCCCAAACCGACGCGCCGACTCCATAGGCAACCGCAAGGGCGGGATTAGAAATCGCTCCTGCGCGGGCAATGTTGTCCGCCAGCGTCACGTTTACCAGGTTGAGATTTGTTCCGCTACCATACGCAGCAATGGCGCCTCCACCGGCACCGCCAGGCACTGCGAGTGGCGTCTGCGCGTCTCCACCCAGTGCGCTGTTGCCGGTCAAGGTAGAGTTGATCAGAATAAGAGGGGCACCGGTTTGAATGGCTCCTCCCGCAGCACCACCCGCATAACTGGAAATAGTGCCGCAACAAGCGGCAGCGCTGCCAATGACTTGGTTGCCGATAAACGAACTGTTCCGAATCACCATGCGTGCCCCATTAAAAACCGCACCCGCATGCGCGCTCGGGTATTCAAACGTGAAGCCAAAAAGGGCACCTCCTCCCCCGAGGGAGGTATTGTTGGAAAACAGAGTTGTCTCGATGACGGCAATTCCAGTGTTGTGAAAGAGAGCGCCCGCGCAGGCCCCGCCGCCCGCTAACGCACCGGTATTACTTCCGATGCATCGGTTGGCACTGAAGACACAATTGCTCAACGTCAAAGTCGACGCATCGTCCGCCAGTGCCCCCCCGTAGGATGTGCCGCCTCCTGGCGGTGAACTATTAAAGCCACCGCCACCCGCAGACGCCACTTGATTGTTCGTCAGAATCACCCCAATGAGCGTCAGTTGACTGTTCGTCCCGTAGAGAGCTCCACCGAAAGCATTTCCGCCTGCTGCTCCAACTCCGTAGGAACTCATTTGGCCATTCCCACCAAACGAACCATTATCCCCAAAGACGCAATCCCGGGCTAGAACGGAACCGCTTTCCGAATAAATCGCGCCCCCGTAACTGGCAGCGCCATCGGTGGGAATCGAGTTAAGCACACTCTCGGGGGGACCACCCATGCCCCCAACCACCTGGTTGCTTGAGAAGCGACAACCTGTCAGAATGACCGCGCCACTGGAATTGTAAATCGACCCGCCCCATCCCGGGTAGCCGGGCCCGTTTGGGTCGCCTTGCCGTCCGACGTATTTGCCATTGATCAAAGCCAGGTTGACGAGGCTGAGCGTGGCCTTGTTGGTCACGACGAAATGGCGGACTGCACTCCCGCCGTCCAGGGTCACGTTATGGCCGCTGGCGTCCAAGGTGGTATTGGTAGTAATGAGGAAGGAATTGGTCAGTTTCACGACACCGTCGGCGGCAAAGGTCACGACGCCACCCTGGGAGAGCGCGGTGCCAATCGCAGCCGGATCGGTGTTGGTTAGAACGGTCGAGGCGACAACGCCGACGGTAGCCAGCACCGACAAGGCGCCCATCAAGCACCACTGCGGAAACGTCCTGACCGAACCAACGTCTCCC
>JANXQE010000546.1 GCA_025356925.1 Limisphaerales bacterium
GGCGGCCCCAAACCCAAACCTCTCGGAGTTACCCCCTATTCCATCGGCCAACCGACGGATGAGGAACAGCTCTATCTCGAGTACCTCAACCGAATGCGAGTCGACCCGACCACGGAAGGCCACCGACTCGCCACCAACACAGACCCAATTGTGCTTTCGGCGTTTGCCGATTTCGCCGTGGATCTCAACTTGATGCAGTCCGAGTTCGCTACTAATTCGGCCGTACCGCCTCTGGCCATGAACGCGCAACTAACGGCAGCAGCGCGATGGCATAGTGGTGACATGTTCACCAACCAATACCAGGGCCACTATCAAACGAATGGGGCGGTCCTGCTGAGCCCCGCGGACCGGATTAGCACGAATGGCTACCAGGCATCGTACTACGGTGAGAACGTGTTTGCCTATGCGGACTCCGTGTTCCATGGCCACGCCGCCTTTGCTGTGGATTGGGGAGGTACCACCGGAGGAATGCAGGATCCGCCCGGGCACCGCGACAACATGCTCTCGCCCTTTTTTCGCGAAGTCGGCGTCGGGGTTGTCGATGGGCTGAATGGCACAGTCGGACCGCAGTTGGTCACACAGGATTTCGGGACCCAAATTGCGCCCTCACCCTACATCACCGGCGTGGTGTATTTCGACCTGAACGGCAATGGCTTCTACGACGTTGGCGAAGGAATTGGCGGCGTCACGGTGAACACACCCGGCTCGGCCTATCTGGCCGTGACAGCAGATTCAGGGGGTTATGCCATTCCCGTTCCAGCCAATGGCAGCTACACCCTGACCTTCACAGCTTCGGGCTTGAGCAATCAGACCTCGGTGACGATCTCCAGCCTGCAAAACGCCAAGATCGATTACTCTCCCGTTTATTCCCCTCCGACCATTTCCGGTCCGAACCCGGCGGCCCTGAATCAAAACAATGTTTACGGCTTCACGGCGGTTCCTGCGGCGACGGCCTACCAGTGGAAGCAGGCGGAGCTGATTCCGTACACAGTGGTGGAAGGAGCGGAGAATGGTTCGAGCAACGTGACGGTCGTGAGTTCGCCGGGTTACGCAGTAATCACCAGCGACATGGCGGCGTCCGGCACGCGCTCGTTCAACCTGGCCCATACTGATCCGGTCGACCAAAGCATCACTCTGAACGCTGTCTTGCTCGTGAGCGCCAGCAGTCAGCTTTCATTCTCCAAATTTTTAGGGTTTTCCCTAACCAACGAAGTCGCCGAAGCGCAGGTTTCGAGCGATGGGGGCAGAACCTGGCAAACCGTGTGGAGGGAGGCGGGGAATGACGGCAACAGCAGCGTCGACTCCGCGTTCGTGGACCAGACGATTCCGCTGAGCGCATACGCTGATCAACTCTTGCAGGTCCGCTTCGTGTACGCCTACGCAGGGGGCCTGCATTTTGACGCCGGGGCCGGTGTGGGCCTGTACCTGGACAACATCGTCGTGTCCAATGCCGAGCAACTCAGTGGCGCGACGCTCAACAACACTGCTCCAAATTCCTCGTTTGCTTTTTCTCCCACTAAATTGACAAATTATCTCTTACTGGTCCGAGCGCAAATTAACAGTCGTACCCTGCCTTGGGGACCCGCCTTTCCGGTAAGCGCTACGGCGGCGGCCCCATTGCCCAGCTTCCAATTTACGACCGCTCCAGCAATCTCGGGCAGCCAGGTCCAAATCGATTTCACCGTTGCGAATTTCCGCGCTGGAATGACTTTCGAACTGCTAAGAGCTGCGGACTTGCAGGGAGCCTGGACCCAAGACACTTCAGCCACCTTGCAAACGTTAGCCGTCAATTCCAAGTTCCGCTTTACCACTTCCACGGGATCCGCCGCGAGTCTGTTCTTTAAACTGAAAGGACCTTAGTATTGCTTGAGCTCACTCCAAAGCGGTTCCAGGTCAGTGTCTTCCAATGCCCTTCGTTTGATGTGCTCCTTATCCCCGATTGAGATCGCGCGTTTTAGCCAGAGCCGCGCGGTATCTGTTTCGTTCATTTGGCAGGCATAGCACGAAAGGTTGTAGGCGATAATCTCCGCGCGTGGAAACTTTTCGAATGCGGGCAGCAGGGCATCCCAGGCCTCCCGAAGACCACCGTGATGGACACGGCGCAAGGCGTAAGCCTGGTGAAGCCACCCGGAAGCGCGCTCCGGCGCGTTATGAAGCAGCGCCCGCGCCAGTTGCAGCCCTTCCTCCCACTGCTGCGACTCAGCACATACGAGCCAGCGCACCTCCAGTACGTCGGGGTGCATCCGGACCACTGATCGGATGTGGGCCAATTCGGCTTTGGCTTCGGCCAGGTTGCCCAATTCGATCCAGCCTACGGCGTGGAGCAAGTAATGAGTGTCGGGCGGTTCGAGCGGTTGCACGGTGTTAAAGGATCATGCCCGAGACACGGTGTCAACTGCGCAGGCGCACTGTCTCCAAATCGGCGAAGTATTCCCTGAGCTGTTTCGGCGAGTCTTCAGCCCCCACCGCTCGCCCGGGCAACGCATCCATTCCAATTCTTTCTTACCAAAACTCGCTTCTCTGAATAAGCTCAGAGGATGCGAATCACAGGTGGCAAAGCTGCGCGCCGGCTTCTTAAGGTACCGAAGGGATTTGAGCTGCGCCCGACGCCGGACCTCGTTAAACAAGCGGTCTTCAATAGCCTGGGAAATCGCGTGACCGGCGCGCGCGTTTTGGAGCTCTTTGCCGGAACCGGGGCGCTCAGCCTCGAATCCCTCAGCCGGGGCGCGGCGTCGGCGATTTGCATCGAAAAATCCGGGCGTCACGCCGCCGTGCTGCGTGAAAACTTCCAAACGGCCGGTTTTGCGGCGGAAATCCTTCAAGTCAGGGTGCAGGATGTCTTCACAGCGGTCGGACAACTTGTGCAAGAGAGCCAGTGCTTTGAATTGATCCTGGCGGACCCTCCGTATGGCGAGAAAAACGTGGGACGCCGTTCCACCTCTTTTGCCCAACTGTTGCTGGATGATGCGCGGGTCCCGCGGCTTTTAAGCTCGGCTGGCGTGTTGATTTTGGGTCATTCCAAGCGTGATACCCTGGCCGTGCCCGAGTGGTGGCGTGAACAAAAAGTGCTCAAACACGGCGACAGCGTGATGCGTTTCCTATCCTGCCCCTGAGGGGCACAGTCGCTGAGCCTTTTTGGAGTGCGGCGGTCCGGCACCGCTTTGAGCTTGATGACTTACGGATCCGGGAAGCTAACTTCGGGTCATGCCCACGACAGTTTCATCGCGGCGCGTAATGTCTTTATCCGATCCACGGTCGGCTCTCGTCCTCCTCGCGTCGCTTGTTGTCGGCACCTCTAAACTTCAGGCCCAGCCGCGTACGCTGGACACCAATTTTGCTCCGGTAATCACCGGTTCGTTTTTCGCCAATGTCCACCGCGCCAATATCGGAGCATCGGGGCGGGCGACATTTGCTTGGGAGAGACTGCACTAGTTTCCCGTTCTGGCTCGGTAGAATTGTTGCAAATCAGCGATCGGCATTTGAACACTCGTCGTCCCGCCCTGGGCAGTAACGGTTTGGACTTTCGACCACGTGGTGGAATCCAATGCCGATTTGGATTCGATGGTATAACTGGCGCCGGTCGTCCCCTGGAAGGACAGTGTGAGCAGATTACCCGACAGCGACGGTACCAAAACAATCGCGGTCCCCGACGCAGATTGTTTTCCCGCCGCGCCGGCGGGGTAGATTGACTGAATTTCGCTTGCAGTTAGCACACGGTTGTATATCGCCGCTTCATCAATGCCGCCCTGAACGAACCAGGCGCGATTTCCATTATCGGTGTCACAACCCAGAAGTACTGAGTTTGTGTCATAACCAATCGACCTGTCCGCAGCTCCGCTCGCCACTGTAACTCCGTTGAGATAGAGCACCTGTTGTCGCGTTACCCCATCGAAAGTGTAGGCAGCGTGATACCATTGCTCGAGTACCGGCACAAACGGATAGATGAGGGGGGGGGCCGAAACCCGTTGCGTTCGCAATGGTGCCTTTCAGATTCCCGTTTTCGAGCCAGAGCGCGAATGAATCGAAAATACCTCCTCCAAGCGGTTTGGTGAAGATGGCGCGAATTCCATTGTTGGCAGTGAATTCCAC
>JANXQE010000563.1 GCA_025356925.1 Limisphaerales bacterium
AGGTCAGGCCTCGGAAAAATGGCTTTCGGCAGCGACGCAAAGACTCTAGGCTTGGCGTCACATCCAGAACTGATGCCGCATCCATTTATGAAACCAGCATCGAGACTTCCCCGCCGCCGTTTCTTGAGTCGAACCGCAACCCTGCTTGGCAGCGCGCTGGCAGCTCCCCTGTTTGTGCCTGCCTCGGTTTTGGGAAGAAACGGGTTGCTGGCTCCGAGTGAGCGGATCACCATGGGCTTTATCGGGGTGGGCACACAAGGCGGTGGTCATTTGTTGGGCGGTGCCTGGACTTACGTTGCGGGTGGTTACGCCGGCCGCAAAGAGGTGCAGGTGCTGGCGGTCTGCGATGTCTGGCGAGACCGGCGTGAACGGGCGTGCCAACGCGTCAATGCCCATTATGAAGAGATTTATGGACAGGGCAGTTTCAAACCGTGCCAGGCGTACACTGATTTCCGACAAGTTCTTGACCGGCCGGATATCGACGCCGTGTTGATCGCCACGCCGGCTCACTGGCACGCCACCATGGCCGTAATGGCTGCCGAGGCAGGCAAGGACATCTACTGCGAGAAACCCTCGGCAGTCACCATTCGCGAAGGCCAGGCGATGCTGGCGGCGGTCAGGCGGTACCAAAGGGTTTACCAGGCTGGCACGCAGCAGCGCAGCGAGTACGAGGGCAAGTTCCGTCGCGCGTGCGAATTCGTTCGCAGCGGACGGATCGGCAAGCTTAAGGAAATTTACGCCTATCGAGATGGTGGTGGCGTTTTTTGGCCCACCCGCTTCGGCCCGGCCAGGCCGCTCCCGCCGGACTTCAATTGGGACCTGTACCTGGGCCCCGCTCCGTGGCTCCCGTACGATGGCAGCACCGGCCCGCATCGATTTGATATCGGAGAGCTCAACTGGGGTCAGCACCACTACGATATCGTTCAATGGGCTGCGGACGCGGACAACACGGGGCCCGTTGAAATCTTCATGGAGAAGGATCGCTCGTGCTATCGGTATGCGAGCGGGGTTGTGGTTTACGGCAAACCTTATCCCAACGAGCCCATCGGCGGTGAAGGTGGCGCTTGTTTTGTCGGCACCGACGGCCGCATCGCCGTCGATCGCAACGCCCTGGTGTCCGACCCGCCTGATCTTGTAAGAGAGCCGCTCCGCCCGGATGAAGTCCACTTGTATCACACCGAAAGCCATTCCGGCAATTTCCTTGAATGCATTCGCACGCGTAAGCGGCCGATTTGCGATGCCGATGTCGCTTACCGAGCCGCCAGCGCCCTGCTGCTGGGCGGTGTGGCCAAGCAGTTAAACCGCACGCTCAAGTGGGACCCGCAAGCTGAGCGATTTATCAACGACGATGAGGCTGACCGGCTGCTCTCGATTGCGAAACGAGCACCGTGGAGCGTTTAGATAATTTTTAGCTTTTAATTCTCAATTTTTAATTCGGATCCAAATGCTCATTCTCCACTTGAGGAAGGCTGCTCTATGAGGACACAGCTGACTCTGCTTATCGCCCTGCTAGGATGGCTTGGGTGCTTTCAAACCACGCTTTCCGCCGCCGACGCGGACGAAGAGCAGAAACTGATTAGCGTGCTTCAATCCACCGCCGGGCCAGCAGAGAAGGACGCAGCCTGCGCGCGATTGAAGTTTATCGGAACTTCCCGCTGTGTGCCGGCGCTTGCGGCGCTACTGACGGACGAGCAACTGTCGCATTCGGCGCGCTATGCCCTGGAGCCCATGCGTTCCGACGAGGCAGGCGAGGCGTTGCGAGGCGGTCTGGCCCGCACCAAAGGCCTGATCCGGGTGGGCGTTATCAATTCGCTCGGAGCTCGAGCTGACACCCGGGCAGTGCCGGCTCTGATCGAACTGCTCGGGGATTCAGACGCCGGCGGCGCCAGCGCCGCGGCGCGAGCCCTGGGCCAGATTGGCGGACCCGAGGCTGTCAAAGCGTTGCGCACCTGCTCTCGCAGTTCCGCAACCACTCTGCATGACGCGGCGGTGGACGGCCTGCTGCGCTGCGCCAATCGTTTCCTAGCCTCCGGGCAGCCTTCGGACGCGTTGGCCATTTTCGAACAACTTGACTCGACCGGAGAGAAGGACTGGGTCCAGGTGGCCGCGTTTGGCGGTCGAGTAAGGGCTTCTGGCGCCGCCGGCTTAAGCCTGGTTCTCCATGCGCTTTCCGAGGGAGCTGGTCCGAGCCAGATCGCCGCCCTGCAACTGGTCCGCGATCTGCCGGGCCCCGAGGCCACCAGGGAACTCGCCAACCTCCTGCCCAATCTCAGGACCACCGTCCAAATTGCACTCGTAGATGGTTTGGCCCAGCGCGGCGATCCTGCTGTGCTACCAGCGTTGGTCGCTCTGGCAAACACCGCTCTGCCTGCGGTGCAAGTGCCGATCATCCACGCGCTGGGCGAACTCGGCGATGGGTCGGCGGTCCCGCCGTTAGCAGGGTTCGCCGCCTCCGGCTCCTCGGAAATGAAAGCGGCCGCGCGTCAAAGCCTGACGGACCTGCACCACGGAAATATCACGCAAACGCTCATCAATCTGCTGAGCGATGGGAACGCTCAGGTCCAGGCCGAATTGGCGCGCGCTCTCGCTGCGCGAGGGGATAACGCGGCCGTGCCCCGGCTACTTGATTTGGCCCAGAATGGACCCGATGCCGTCCGCAAAAGCGCGCTTCAAGCCTTAAGCGTTTTGGTCGACGATTCGCAACTCGGCGCTTTGGTCGATTTTGTTCTCCAGGCAAAAAACCCGACCGGGCGCGCGGACGCCGTCGAGGCGCTGAACTCGGCTTACCAACACATCACGAGCCAACGTGGGCATGCCAACCCAACTCCGCTGGTTCTTGGGCTCGAGAAAGGCTCAGCCGAATCTCGAGTTGCCTTGCTGCCTATTTGCGGAGGGCTGGTGGATCCGAAAATTCGCGCCGCACTCCGTGCGGCGTTGCGTAGTGACGACCCCCAGGTTCGTTCGGCTGCCGTTCGGGCGCTGAGTGAAACGACCGACCCCGAATGCCTTGAGGATCTGGTGAACCTGGCCGGCTCGACTCAGGAAGATTCTGTTCGATCGCTGGCCATAAACGGTGGCGTCCGGTTGGTGACCCAGGAGGAGGCGGTCAAACTCGCCCCGGCCCAACGCGTTGCCGCCCTCAAATCGCTTCTGACTTCTGCCTCGGGGCCGGAGCAGAAGCGCAAAGTCCTGGCGGGCCTGGGTGAAGTACCCGATGTGGAAGCACTTGGCATTGTCGAGGCATCACTTAACGATGATGGAATACGAAACGAAGCCGCCCGGGCTGCTATTAAAATTGCTGCCGCTCTTCCCGCCACTCAGACGCAAGCTTGCGAGGCGGCGTTGAAGAAAGCTTTGGTCGCCGCTACCGACAAAGGGACACGGCAGGCGGTTCAGGCTGCGCTCAAGGAAATTCAAACAAACTCTGATTACCTGATGAACTGGGAAGTGGCTGGCCCGTATCAACAAGGCGACAAAGACTTCGCCGCCTTGTTCGACGTCGTCTTC
>JANXQE010000577.1 GCA_025356925.1 Limisphaerales bacterium
CTCAAAATCGGCGCCGCACAAATCGACTTCGCTCGGAATGACCTCCAACCGATCGAAGGCTGTCTTCTGTATTTTTTCGGCCAATGTTCCTTCGCCCAGCAGCACGCGATAGGCGCTGGCGCCGTCTATCTTGTCCACTCCCAGGCCGCTCGTTGCATTGGCTTGGGGATCGAGGTCGAAGAGCAACACCCGCCGCCCCACCGCGGCCAGGCAAGCCGCCAGGTTCACGGCCGTGGTGGTCTTGCCCACCCCGCCCTTCTGATTAGCAACCGCGATGATCTTGGTCGACACTCCGGCAGATCTAAGGGGAACCACTCCCGGATTTCAAGTTCCCATTGAGCAGTTCCCATTAAGCAGTTCAAACGAAACGGGCGAGGACGAGCCGTCCCGACCCCAGATCAGGGCCATAGGGATCGGCGCCGGAGCGCAACCCGCGTCGGGGGCTCGTGGCGAATCAAATACGATTCCCGGTTGGTTTAACTGGATTTTATGCTCGCCTGATTGCATCATTGCGTCATGAACTTGATCCTTTCGACGCATAATGTAACTCTGACCAAGGCCATCGAAGATCATATTATCAGCCGCGTATCCAAACTGGAGCACCTGGCTCGGTTTGCCATCAACGCCCGGGTCATCCTCGAGCATGACAAGACTAAAGCGGCCGAGCGCCAGTTTTCCTGCTCGATCCGGCTTTCCCTGCCCGGGCCGGACCTGTTCGCCGCGGA
Organism: Limisphaerales bacterium; assembly: GCA_025356925.1. Taxonomy (GTDB): domain Bacteria; phylum Verrucomicrobiota; class Verrucomicrobiia; order Limisphaerales; family UBA8199; genus JANXQE01. Next base: position 726 of record JANXQE010000577.1, read on the forward strand.
TGTCGAAAGTGACCTTTACGCGGCCATGGATCTGGTGGCTAAGAAAATTGAACAACAACTCCGGAAGCGTCAGAGCAAACGCAAAGCGCGCAAGCACAAGGTGGCAGCCCGCAGCAAACGCTCACGGCAGGAAAGTGAAGCCTAGGCGGCTGGGAGCCTCGTTTCCGTCGGTTCGGTCTACGTCGTGGCAGCCTGTTCCCGCTCGACGGCATGGTTTAACCCGGCAGCATCAGACTCGATGAGTGTCCTCCCCACGCCAAGATGATTCTCCGGGCGCGACTTGTTTTGCCTATGGTCGGGCCGCCCATTGGCAATGGGGCCGTGACGATCGCGGGCAACCGGATAAAATCGGTCGGCCGCTGGCGGGACCTTGCCGCTGGCACATTTGGCCAGCGACTGGATCTGGGGGACGCCATTCTGATGCCCGGCCTGGTCAACGCCCATTGCCATCTGGACTACACGAACATGGCCGGCCACTTCCCCGCGCCAAAGCTCTTCATCGATTGGCTGAAACTGATCACTTCGACCAAGTCGGAATGGACCGCTGCCGAGTACACCGCCTCGTGGCTGGCCGGAGCCGAAATGCTCCTGCGCACCGGCACAACGACCGTGGGCGACATCGAGGCCGTCCCCCAGTTGCTGCCAGCAGTTTGGAATTCCACTCCGCTCCGGGTCATCTCCTTCCTCGAGCTCATCGGCCTGACCAAGCGACGCCCGCCGCAAAGGGTTCTGCAGGAGGCTCTCGACCAGATTGCCACACTTTCTCATGGACGTTGCTACGCGGGGCTGTCTCCTCACGCCCCGTACTCGACGGTCACCCAATTGCTGCGGAGCAGCGCTGAGGCCGCCCGGCGACAGGGCTTGCTGCTTTGCACACACGTTGCCGAGTCCCAATCGGAGTTCTCCATGTTTACTCACGGCCGCGGCGACATGTTTGATTGGATGCGCCGCAGCGGACGCGAAATGTCTGACTGCGGACTAGGTTCTCCCGTTCGGCACCTGGAGCGTTGCGGACTGCTTCGAAAAAACTTGCTCGCCACTCACGCCAACTATCTTGCTCGCGGCGATGCGGCCTTGCTCGCCAAACGACGGGTCAGCGTGGTGCATTGCCCGCGTAGCCATGCGTTTTTCGACCATAGTCCCTTCCCTTTACGCCGGTTGAGAGGCGCGGGCGTGAACGTATGTCTGGGCACGGATAGTTTGGCCACCGTAATCAAACCCCGTCGACAATCGGTCGAACTGGATATGTTCGCAGAAATGCGTGCCCTTGCTGATCGGAACCCCTGGCTCCCGTCCAGAGCAATTCTCCGCATGGCCACGCTCAACGGCGCCCACGCACTCGGCCAACCGGGCCGCCTCGGCCAACTCTCGAGCGGGGCTCTGGCCGATCTCATCGCTCTGCCGCTGGTCGTTAAGCCCGGCCACGCCGCGGACGCGGTTTTGGAATATCGCGGCGCCGTCGCCGCCAGTATGATCGATGGCCAATGGGCCGTGCCGCCTCTATGACCGACTTCGAAACCGAGCTTGGCCAACGCCTCGACTCGCTGAGCGCGCAAGGCCTCTACCGGAAGCTGGCCCGAGTTGACTCGCCCCAGTCCCCACGTCTCCAGATCGAGGGAAAGGTGCTGCTCAACTTCTCTTCCAATGATTACCTTGGCCTGGCCAACCACCCGGCCCTAAAGGAGGCCGCGATCCACGCCGTCGAGCGGTATGGAGCGGGCGCCGGTGCTTCGCGCTTGATCTGCGGCTCGCTGCGCCCCCACCAGGAGCTTGACGAGATGCTGGCGGGTTTTAAGGGCACTCAGGCGGCGCTCGCGTTTTCCACGGGCTACGCAGCCGCGACGGGATCCATCTGCGCGGTCATGGGAAAGGGCGATCTCATCATCCTCGACAAGCTCGTGCACGCGTGCGTGGTGGACGCCGCCCGGCTCTGCGGCGCCACATTGCGGATCTTTCGCCACAACGATTTGAACGATCTCGACCGGCTTCTGCGCTGGTCAGCGGCGAGGAGCCCTAACGCCGCGGGGCCGGGCCCGGCCCCCAAGACCCGCGTACTGGTGATCACCGAGAGTGTCTTTAGCATGGACGGCGACCATGCCCCCCTGCGCGAGATCGTGGAGCTCAAGAGGAAGTACAATGCTTGGTTCATGCTCGACGAGGCCCATGCGACTGGACTTTATGGAGCAAACCGCCGCGGGTTGGCTGAGGAACTCGGGATCGCAACAGAAATCGAGATTCAAATGGGCACTCTGGGCAAGGCTGCGGGGGCTGCCGGTG
>JANXQE010000586.1 GCA_025356925.1 Limisphaerales bacterium
CTACTTTCGAAGCTGAACATCGCGCCTGGTCCTCTCGCATCCGATTCTGAGGTGAGAGTGGACTGTAATCCAGCTCCCTCTCGCACCAGATGAGGCTCGGTTGACGTTTCACGTAACCGCTTCATTCAGTGCCCTCCAGACTTCGTGTCCCTTGTTCCGATCCAAAGCCACATTGCCGGCTCCATCTTTTCCGCCGAGCATGAGGATTAAGATCCCCCCTTCGATCAGTGGGGAGGGTCCCCCGAAGTCTCCATGATCTGGAATTCGGCTTTTATCCAAGCATCCGAGCAAACATCGGTGGCTTGCTGCACCGGGCGCGTAGCAACGTGAGAGCTATGGGAACGTAACGCTGGATTCAATGCTTGCAACTCGGGGCGGTTGGCTAATCATAATGAGGCAGTTCTGAGACTTTATCTTTACAAAAGGTGACGAGTATTTATTCCCGAGTCTCCAATCGTGAAACATTCCGACTAGCCGCTTTGGTCGTCGCCTGGCTGCTGATCTTTGTCTCGCCGCCGGGCCGAGCGGAGGTTCAGATCCTCAAGGGTCACATCCCCCGTGCCGTGGCCAGCTTGCAGCCTCTGCGGCGGCTGGAGACCGCCAGGCGCCTGGACTTGGCCATCGGGCTGCCCCTGCGCAACCGCGAGTCTCTCACCAACCTGCTCGAGCAGCTCTATAACCCGGCCAGCCCGAATTACCGCCACTATCTTAACCCACGGCAGTTTGCCGAGCGTTTCAGCCCAACTGAGGAGGATTACCAGGCCGTCGTTACCTTCGCAAAATCCAACCACCTGGTTGTGACCGGCGAGCACCCCAACCGCACGCTGCTTGACGTGAACGGCGGGGCGGCGGACATCGAGCGCGCATTCCACCTCAGGCTGCGGCTTTACCAGCACCCCGCCGAACCAAGAGCTTTCTACTCGCCGGATGTGGAGCCTTCGCTCGATGCGCGGCTGCCAGTGTTATCAATCGCTGGGCTCGACGATTTTTTCTTGCCTCGCCCCGTGGACCTGAGAACTCGGGTCCGTCGCCCGGACACGAGCCGCGCGGGAGGCGGTGGGATAATCCCCGCTGGAACGTGGCAGCGTTCGCGAACTAATTCTCGTCCGACGTCCCTCGGTGGGAGTGCATTCCCGGGAGAGGTCGAACCAACGCTCGCGCTGGACGCAACCGGATCGGGACCGGCTGGAACGTTCATTGGATCAGATTTCCGGGCGGCCTACGCTCCCGGGGTTTTATTGGACGGGCAGGGTGAATCGGTCGGCCTTCTGGAACTGGATGGCTATTACCCGAGTGATATTTCCGAATACGAGGACCTGGCCGGGATACGGCAGGTTCCATTGACCAACGTGCTGGTAAACGGATTCAACCGGTTGCCGGGCTCCAATAATGGCGAAGTGGCTCTCGACATCGAGATGGCGGTCTCGATGGCGCCTGGGTTGGCCAGAGTGATCGTTTACGAGGGAACTACCGGCAACAGCATCCTGAACCGTATGGCCACCGACAATCAGGCCAGGCAGCTTAGTTCTTCCTGGACCTTCGGCCACCCGGTAGATGCCACCCGCGAGCAGATCTTTCAGCAGTTCGCTGCCCAGGGCCAATCAATCTTTCAGGCGTCGGGCGATGCCGGCGCGTACGCATCGGGAGTGTCACCGCCCGCCGATGATCCTTTCGTGACCGCTGTGGGTGGCACCTCGTTGATCACAAGCCAGCCGGGTGGGGCCTGGGTTTCGGAAGCAGCATGGTCCGGCAGTGGCGGAGGCGTCAGCTCTAACTACACGATCCCCGTCTGGCAAAGGCCGATCAGCATAGCGGCCAATCAGGGATCGGCGACGATGCGGAATGTTCCTGATGTCGCCACTTTGGCTGACGCCACCATCTGGGTGTTTGATAACAACGGGGAGCAAGCGACCGCCGCAGGGACAAGCGCGGCGGCCCCGTTGTGGGCGGGTTTTGCGGCGCTCGTCAACCAGCAGGCTGCCGCGAATCACCAGCCCGGAATTGGCTTCATCAATCCGGCGATCTATGCCATCGCCCAGGGACCCGCATACTCCGTCGCTTTTCACGACGTCACCGTTGGAAATAATACGAATGCCGCCAGCCCAAACCAATTCTACGCGGTCGCTGGTTATGACCTCTGCACCGGTTGGGGGACCCCAACCGGCAGCAACCTGGTGAACGCCCTCCTCGAGCCTCCGGATGCGCTTCAGATCCGCCCGGGCTCCAGCGCTCTCGCCAGTGGCCCCATTGGCGGTCCGTTCATTCCAGCATTGGAGTCTTATGCGTTGAGCAATGCGGGGGCGGCCTCAATTTCCTGGGCGCTCGGTAGCACCTCAACCTGGCTCGACGTCTCGCCCCGCAGCGGGTCGCTTTCGGCGACCGGCCCAGGCACAACGGTCAAGCTAACCTTGAATTCTGTCGCGGCGACGCTAGTTCCGGCGAGCTATACGGCCGACCTGCGGTTCATCAATCTGAACAACGGCTTTGCCCAAACCCGCCAGGTGACGCTAAGCATAGTAACACCACCGCTCATTACCGGTCAGCCTGCCAGCCAGAGCCTTCCGATCGGCGCCACGGCGCGTTTTGTCGTACAGACCTCGACCAACGCACTAATGTTTTTTCAATGGCAGTTGAATGGAGCCAATCTCCAGGACCACGGCAACATGGCTGGCTCCGCGACGCCCGTCCTGACCCTGGCCAACATTGGGGTCGAGCAGGCGGGAACCTACTCAGTGGTCGTGAGCAACGCGGCGGGATTTGCAATCAGTTCCGCTGCGGTCTTGACGGTGACCTCGTCCCCCCCGCTGATAGCTGTTCAGCCCATCGCGCAAACAGTTCTACCGGGGTCCTCCGCAGCGTTCTCCGTCTCAGCGTTTGGTGACGAGCCGCTCGCCTACCAGTGGCGCGGAAACGGGACCAACCTCGTCGCTGGAGGAAACGTTTCCGGGGCTATCTCGAATGTGCTCACCCTCACCTCCGTTTCCTCCACTGATGCCAGGACCTACTCGGTCGTTGTCAGCAACGCTTTAGGCGGACAGACCAGCATCGAAGCCGAACTCACGGTCCCGTCGCTGACCACGCCGGAGATAGTCCAAGCCTCCGTCTATGCTTTCCCGGGCGGAGCAGGCGGCGGTCATCCAAACGGTCTGACGCTTGGGACCGACGGGAAACTCTACGGTACCACGCTAGCGGGAGGCACAAACGCGTCGGGTGCAATTTTTCAGATCGAGGCCGGCGGTCAGCCCTATCTTCTACAATCCTTTAGTGGCGCGTCGGACGGTGACCGACCAAACGGCGGGTTGGTGCAAGCTGCCGACGGCGCTTTGTTAGGGACTACCTATACTGGTGGCTCGAACGCGTTCGGCACTATTTTCAGGTTTAATACCAATACCGGGCTGACTACGTTGTTTTCTTTCGATCATACCAACGGTGTTCTCCCCACTGCCGGCCCGGCTGCAGGAAGGGATGGCAGCCTTTATGGTACCGCCAACGAAGGGGGTATTTTTCACTACGGGGCGCTATTCCGTTTCGACACGAACAGCGCATTCGCTGTATTAGCTCCGTTCGCATCGACCAATGGCGCCTTCCCACACGGGGGCTTGGTGCGGGGAAGCGACGACAGCTTTTACGGCGCGACCTATAAAGGAGGGGCCTACGACAACGGGACCGTGTTTAGGATGTCCCCCAGTGGAGCACTGACTATTCTGGCAGCTTTCAACGGTACCAACGGTGCCTTTCCGATGGGGGCCTTGACGGAAGCTGACGATGGCAGTTTCTACGGCACGACGACATCCGGGGGAG
>JANXQE010000637.1 GCA_025356925.1 Limisphaerales bacterium
GCAACAATCCAGCGGCAAGGGGAGGAGATATAGTACCCGCCGGAAGCCGCCAGGCTGCCCATGGAAGCGACCACCGGTTTACGGCTGCGCGCCTGAAAATCCTTGATGATGCGGTAAATGTCGTCCGAAGCCAGGACTTCACCGCCCGGGGAATCGACTTTCAAAATAACCGCTTTCACCCGGTCATCCTCCTCGGCGTGGCGTAGTTGAGCCTTGACCAAATCCACCAGGCCGAACCCGCCCTGATCGATGACTCGGCCTGTGATGACGCCCTCCACGTCAACAATCGCTATTTTGTTGGCCGCGTCGTTATCTTCGTAAATGACCTCGTCCAGGCGCGGGCCGACCGTCCTCGTGTATTTCACACCTTTGCCGCGGAAAAGGTTGCCGGCAAAATTACCGACATTGTAAAGCATGCTAATCCCGAGCAAGACGAACAGCACGAAGGCGAGGACCATCCATCCGCGTCCGCGCCGACGCGGCTGACCTTGCGCCGGGGGGGTAATCATAGGCGGCGGCGCCAGCGGAGGGGGTGGCGGCTGCGCTGGCGGCGGCGTATTGATCGGCGGCGGAACGTTTTCTTCCATAATTGGCCGAAGCTAGCCTATGAGTGCGTTCGCAGCAAGTGCTTTACGCAGACAACGGCCTGTGCAATTCAAGCTGTAGCGCAATGTAAGTTGCATGTATTAAATGAGTTATAAATTCCATACCAGTCCGTTCCGGGCGCCTGGATCAAGGGGTCCGAGGCTTTAGCCAACTCGCCGCTCGGCGTTCTCAATATCCCAGCATTCCAATCCCCCGCTCAATCAAGAGGCTCAAATAAGTGGCCAAAACAACTGAGCACGCGGATCAAGTTGTCCAACTGATCCCGGATATGTTCGCTCGAGATAACGAATCGATAATAGCCGAGCACCGGTCCACCCGGATATTTGATGAACGGCGGATAGATGTCGGCGCGGAGCAGTCCGCGGTTTATTTTGATTGCTGCGTTACGATTGTTTGGCCTCAAGCCAATGATGGGACCGGGCGTTTCTGGAAGAGGCACCCCGCCTCGCCGCAGCGCTTTTTTGACGTAGACAGCGTGCCGAAGAAGTCGGGAGCGGGAGGCTTTTTGAGTTTTCAGGAGGCTTAGGGCTTGCAGCGCTGCGCTAACAAGGGGCAGGGGCAGGGGGGTGCTCCCGACGAACAATTGACTGCGTTCTATGATTTTCCCTCGCAGTGACGCCGAACTCAAAATCCCGCCACCGTAAGCACCGAGCGCTTTGCTAAGGGTGATGGTCTGGATCACCCGGCGTCGATCGGCGCCGGTGTGTTCGACTGACCCGCGGCCATTCGCGCCCAAGACTCCCGCCCCGTGCGCATCATCGACCAGTACGGCCGCATCCGGAGCGAGAATCTCTAAGTACTCCTTCAGCGGCGCCACCGACCCATCCCGGGAAAACATGCCGTCCGTTAGCAAAATGACCTTGGACCCGGGTCCGCACCTCTTCAGTGCAGCAGTCAGATCCGCCGGGGACCGGTGCTTGAATTTGAGCACGGGGCACTCCAGCATCCTTGAGGCATCGCAAAGCGACGGGTGCGCTTTGTCGTCAATCAGGACGTGTGAAAACTGGCCCACCAACGCTTGAGCGATGGCCAGATTGGCAACGTAGCCGCTGGGAACCAGGAGCGCGGCCTCCGTCTTAAAGAATCGGGCCAAGCGCGCTTCGAGTTCCCGGTATAACACATGATTGCCCGTGGTCAGGCGCGAGGCCGCCACGCTCAAGCCGTACCGGTCCAGACCCACGCCCAGCGCCTGGGTTACCTTCGGGTGACTCGACAGCCGGAAGTAGTCGCAGCCGGAGAAGTAGGAGAGCTTTCGCCGACGCCAGAGAACAAAAGTGCGGCCGATCTGCTGCAGCGGTTCGGGTTCGATCACCCACGCAAGCTACCCCCAGACGCCTCGCGGTCGCAATTAAATCTGGCGCGGGCCCGTGGGGAGGATCAGCGATTTTCTTGACTCATCAATGACGGAGGAGGATCACATCGTTAGGCTCAAGTTGCACATCCTGCCCGCCGAGGAGGGTCTTAGGATCATAACGGTTCTCTTGTCCCTCCCGTTGGATCACGATCTCAGTCGGATCCACGCTGCCATAGTAATCAGCGGCTACTACCGCCTTCGCCAGCGTCAGATCGGCGGTCCATCGGACGACAGGATTTCGGACCTCGCCGACCAGGCTCACCGTCGGGCCCTGGATTTGCGTTTGGCGGGCCATTTGCGCGGCCTGTTGCTGCCCGGCAAAAAAGGCCGCGCGGGCGCGCGCGTCGGCGTTATTTTTTGAAACACAGGCCGTCAAGCTCACCAAAGAAACCAGGACTGGAATAAGGAACGCCGACGCGAGCACGTTCAGTCCGCAGTACCGCGTTGCCGGCGGGGGCTGGGGATCGAGGCCGCTCGTAGCGCAGACTTTTAGTCTGCTGGATCGCCGACTTGTTGTCGGCAGGCGTACGATAAATCTGTGGCCTCGAATCGTTCCCGACGCCTCGCAGACCAGCGGTCTGCGATACAGCCGACTAAAAGTCTGCGCTACGGGCGTAACGGCAGGATTGAAGCGTGATCGTCTCGATTCGGCAATCACGGCTTGCCAATCCCGATTTGCCCAACGCTGGCCCTTCATGCTGGCTTCCGTCGTCCCATGCCAGATGCCTACTCACCAGGTCGCTTGAGGATTTTGCCAAACTCGCCTTCGAGCGGCTCGATTTCGATCCGCGTGGGAGCATTCCTGGTCGGCACGTGCAGTGGAGGGGCCGGGGTCTTGTCGGGCCTGCCTGGCTTGGAAGCCGATAGGAAGGCCGGAAGCACCGAAGTGGACACTCGGGTCTCCGATGGCTCACTATCCGGTGGTTCGGGGGCTTGATCCGGAATGGACCAGTTGCTGCGGTTGTCGAGCCAGGTTCGGTACCGCTGGAAGCTCCACATCCCATGCTCCGCACCGGTCTCCAGCGAGGAGGCAATTTTGAAAAAGTCCCGATTCCGTATGAAGTTTTTCACCGCGTGAGTGGCCATGAGGATTTCGCACTCGGGCACGCGGATGCTCAATTCCTGACGGAACCGCAGCCGTTGGGAAATAACCGCGACTAAAGAATCGGACACCTGCGCTGCGATGCTGCTCTGGATCTCGGCCGGAAATGCCCCGATCACCCGCTGCAGCGCTTCGGCACACGTCGAGGAATGGACCGACGCCAGCACGAGGTGACCTGTCTCCGATGCGCTCAGGGTGAGCCGCATGGTTTCCGGATCGCGCATTTCCCCGACCATCAGCACGTCGGGATCTTCGCGCAGAGCGTCCAGCAAGGCTTGTTCGAAGCTCGGCGTGTCCCGGCCGACTTCGCGCTGCCGGATGTAGGACCGGCGCGGACGGAACGTGTATTCGATCGGACTTTCAATCGTGACGATGTGGCGGGTGTCGGTCAGATTGATTTCCTGTATCAATGCCGCAAGGGTCGAGGACTTGCCGCTGCCGGTCGCGCCGCTGACCAGGATCAAACCGTGGGTGGCGCTCACTAGTTTTTTGAGGTCGGGGTGGAGATTTAGTTTCTCAATCGTGGCTTGAAACGAGGCGAGCAGGCGGACCGCGAACCCCACCCCGCGTGAGGTCTGAAAGATGTTAAGCCGGCAACGGACTCCATGGATCGTCCTTGAGAGGTCGAACGACCGCCGTTCGAGAAAGTGCGGCCAATGCTCTTCGCCAATTACGGCTTGCGCCATCTCATAGAGCTGCTTCGAAGGGATTGGTTCGCCCACCGTTCGCAGAGAACCGCGAACGCGGACTGCGGCCGGCAAGCCTGATTCCAAATGAAGATCGCTGGCGCCGTTACTGGCTGCTGAGCTGACTAAGGTTTCCAAATCCATCGTTCAACCTTATCCTTGAACAACCGCGCTGGCAAAAAGTTCCGCAAGAAGTTGAATTGGGGCGAGGACGACTCATCCCCTTCAACCCTCGTTCCAGGCCGATTCATGCGGGGACGAGTCGTCCTCACCCCTCAACAAGCCGTGGGCACTTCCTGGAGAACCTCAACGCAATGAGGAACTGCCTCGGAGACGCACCTCAAGCACTCGACCGCGCCGCTGGGTTTGCCGGGCAAGCAAATGACCAGGGTCTTTTCCACCACCACAGCCAGACAGCGCGAGAGGATGGCATTGCGTGTCACCTTCAGCGATTCCAGGCGCATGACTTCACCAAAGCCCGGCAACTCGCGCACCGCGATGTCTCGCACGGCTTCGGGAGTGACATCGCGCAACGCCACGCCGGTTCCGCCTGTGGTCAGGACCAACTGGCAGCCTTTACTGATTTGCTCCCGAATGGCCCGTTGGATTTCCGGCTTCTCGTCCGGAACCTGCAACTCGGACAACACCGTCCAACCGTGCTCCTGCGCTGCGTGTTTCAGGGCCGGACCGCCGAGATCGTCGTAGAGCCCCTTCGAGGCACGGTCAGAAACAGTGATGATACCGGTTTGGATTTGCATTGGACGACGAGGGTGCCGCTCACCTCTTGGTCTTGGACACCAACCGAATTCCACCAATTCGCATCTTCTTATCCACGGCTTTGCACATGTCGTAAATGGTGAGCGCGGCGATGCTAACCGCGGTCAGCGCCTCCATTTCGACACCTGTTTGGGCCGTTATCCTGGCTAAGGCGGTGATGATGATACGATCTTTCGATGATGGAATCTCCAAAGTGACCTCGCAAAAGGTGAGGGGCAGGGGATGGCAAAGGGGAATCAACTCACCGGTTTTTTTCGCGGCCAGAATGCCGGCCAGCCGGGCCGCGCCCAGGACATTGCCTTTGGCAATTTTCTGGGATTCGATCAGCTTCAAAGTTGCCCTTTGCAGGCGAATCTCTGCGCGCGCCACGGCTTCCCGGAACATCACCGGTTTACGCGATACATCCACCATGTTCGCCTCGCCGCGCACGTTGAGATGAGTGAGTTGGGTCACTTTGATAGTTCGAGCTTCCATTGCCTGGCGGCGGCTCGCATTTGTTCGGCCGCGTTTAGCTTCGGTTTCACGTGCTTTAAATTATACCAGGGCCAGAGTCCGAGCAAATCGTGGGAGACGAGGATCTGGCCATCACAATCTGGTCCGGCACCGATGCCGATCGTTGGGATCCGGATCCGCCGGGTCACTTCCACCGCGGCTGCGCTGGTGACCAGTTCCAGAACAATCGCGAAAGCGCCCGCGCTGGCCAGCGCTTCGGCGTCGGCCAGGAGCGACTCGCGTTCTTCGTCCTGCTTGCCTTTGATGTGATAACCGCCTTCTTCGAGCACATGTTGGGGGAGCATGCCCAGGTGCCCGATGAACGGGATGCCCGCCGACACGATGGCTCGGACCTGGTCGAGGATCGCACGACCGCCTTCCGCTTTGACGGCTTCGGCCCCGGCCGCCACCAGGCGTCTGGCGCTGGCAACCGCGCTCTCAACGGTTTCGTAGCTGCGATATGGCAGATCCGCTGCCAATAGGGCCCGGGGTTTGGCTCGAGCCGCGGCGCGCACGTGGTGCTCCATCTCGGCAAGCGTCACATGCGTGGTGTCTGGATATCCCAGCACGACCATGCCGACCGAGTCGCCGACCAACAGGAGGGGGATGCCTGCTTCATCGAGCAAGCGTGCCATTGGAAAGTCGTAAGCGGTCAACGCGGCAATTTTTTCACCGCGTGCTTTCATCGCGCGGATCGCTTCTGCGGTGATCTTGGCCGGTGTAGCGGAGGGACTCACCGTTTGAAACTGGCCAGCAGTTCGTCCAAGGTGACAGTCGCCGTGCCGACTTTACCGACAACAATTCCGGCGGCGTGGTTCGAAAGAATCGCCGCTTCGATGGCCGACGCCCCGGCCGCGATCGCGAGGGTGAACGTGGCAATCACCGTGTCGCCGGCGCCGGAGACATCGAAAACCTCCTGGGCAACTGTCGGAATATGAAACGCTGGTTTCTCACGTTGGCACAGCAACATCCCCAGCTCGCCGAGAGTGATCAGGAGGAGCGCGGGTCCAAGTTCGGTTAGCAGGCGTTCCGCTACACGCATCAGGTTCGCGTCCGCCAGAGGATCGTGATGCTTGGTTTCATCCGGCAGCCTGGCCAATTCGAAGGCCTCCTTCCGGTTGGGGGTGATCAGGGAAAGCCCAGTGAGATTCAAATGGTGGACCGGTTTAGGATCCACGCTCAGCCACAACCCACGCTTGCGACAGAGCGCTTTTATCTCCTCCAAAAGTGGCTGGGTCACCACGCCTTTGCCGTAGTCACCAACGATCACAGCAGCGGTGCCCGGAATCATCTCTGCCAAAACGCTCGACAGGCGGCGGGTCAGCGAGGCATCAATGCTCTCACGGGCCTCGCGGTCGATGCGCACGACCTGCTGGGTCTGCGCCACGATGCGGGTCTTGACGCTAGTGGGTCTTGACCCGCTGGCAACCAGGCCGCGGCAGCCGATGTGATGCTCGGTTAGCAAGCGTTTGAGCTGGCCCGCGGGATGATCCCTTCCCACCACCCCGTAGAGCTCGGTCGGCACCTGGAGCGCGGTGAGGTTGCGCGCGACGTTGGCCGCGCCGCCCGGCATGCAGCTTTCCCGTTCGAAATCTACCACTGGAACCGGGGCCTCCGGCGAGATCCGGCCGACGCTGCCCCAAACAAACTGGTCGAGCATGACGTCGCCCACGACGAGAATGCGATTCCGGCCGGCGGCGCTCAATAGCTGCCGCACACGCTTTCGTGAAAGGGTAGTTGAACTCATGAGGAGAGAATCTGCGCTCAATCCAAGAAGGCAGTCAGAGGACTGGTTGGGCTGGCCGTTTCCTGCTCGACGGCCGCTCCCGATTCGAAGGCGGCGCGTCCGGCCTCCACTGCCATCCTGAAGGCAATGGCCATTCGGTTTGGGTCGTTAGCGACCGCAATCGCCGTGTTCACCAGGACCGCGTCCGCGCCCATCTCCATGGCTTCCGCTGCGTGACTGGGCGCGCCGAGGCCGGCATCGACCACCACCGGCACGGTCGCTTGCTCGATGATGATTCGAATTTGATCCCGGGATTGGATTCCCCGGTTCGACCCGATCGGTGAGCCCAACGGCATGACGGTGGCCGTCCCAATATCCTGCAAACGCTTCGCTAGCACCGGGTCGGCATTGATATAGGGCAGCACCGTAAACCCCTCCTTAACCAACACTTCAGCGGCGTGCAAGGTTTCCACCGGGTCGGGGAGCAAATAGCGAGGATCCGGATGAATCTCCAGCTTCACCCATTTAGGCAGACCCGCCGCGGCCGCCAATCGAGCCAATCGAACGGCCTCGTCGGCATTCATCGCGCCGCTGGTATTGGGGAGCAACAGGAATTTCGTCGGATCAATGAACTCCAGGATGTTGGCGAATGGATCCTTTTTGCCGGTCAAATCTGCGCGTCGCAGGGCCACCGTCACGATCTCCGCGCCGCTCGCCTCCAGGGCCGAGCGCATGACCTCGGGCGATGAGAACTTGCCCGTGCCCAGGATCAACCGCGAGCGAAAGATCCGCCCGGCGATCACCAACGGTTGGTTCTGCAACGACATGGAGGGGAATGTAGGCGCGGCCTTAACAGTTTGTCTAGTAATGAAGCAACGCGTCCTACAGGTCTGAAGCGTGCGAGTCTGAGAGCCTTCCGTGCTGTCTTGGATTCCCGCGGCTCCCGGGCGGGTTTCTGTCCTCGACTTTGTCCGCGATCGACGCGATGATTAGTCTTGGAGTTCCTATGAAATGGCCTTCGCTGATCCTGGCGTCCGCCTCTCCGCGGCGAGCGGAATTGTTGCGTCAGTTGGGGGTGGAGTTCAAGGTGGTGGTCAGTGCGGTGCCAGAACTCCACCACGAACAACTCACCGCGCAAGAGGTCTCGCAAATCAACGCCTACCGCAAAGCCCGCTCGGTGGCGAAGCGGTTGCCGGACACGCTCGTCCTGGCGGCCGACACGCTGGTCTATCTGGACACCCGGTCATTCGGCAAGCCGGCGACTCTGGAAGAGGCGTATCAAATGCTGGAGGAGTTGCAGGGCCGAACCCATCAGGTCGTCACCGCCATGTGCCTCATGCATCTGCGTGAGCATCGCCAGAAAATCAGCTTCGAGCGCACGGAGGTAACCTTCCGCCCGTTGGATGCCCCGAAAATCCGGCGCTATTTGAACCGTGTCAACCCCTTGGACAAGGCCGGAGCTTACGCGATCCAGGAGGAGGGAGATCTCATAGTCGAGAGGATTGCCGGGTCCTACACGAATGTCGTGGGATTGCCCGTCGAGCGTTTAAGGGCGGAGTTGGAGGATTGGGCTGATAGCTCTTGCCAAAGGTAGGCGCTCATTCGTTGACCTTTGGCGAAACAATCCAGGTTGAACTTCTCATTGGGCGAATGGGCATTGTCGTCGGGTAGAGCCAAGCCGAGGAGCAAGGTATCCGCGCGGAGGATTCTTTTGAATTCGTTGACGATCGGGATCGAGCCGCCTTCGCGCATGAGTACCGGTTCGGTTCCAAAGGCGGACCTCAA
>JANXQE010000596.1 GCA_025356925.1 Limisphaerales bacterium
GGATTGATAATCCAAAGCGTATTGTTACGCTTGACATCATGGACGGCAACAACAATGTTGTTGATACGATTAAATTCCAAGATTGCATTATTGATCAACATGTCGTTGAGTTCAATTATGGACTGTACTTCTACGAATTCATCACCAGCCAGACAACGGCTTCCCCGCTTTCCAATCCGGGCAAGGCCTGGATCATGGTCCGGGCCCGCAGCCTATCCGTTACCTCCATCATGGATGCGATGAACGCCGGAGATTTTTACGCGACCACCGGAGTTATCCTGATGTCATACGAGTCCTCTCGGGTCGCTATTCGCATCGGTCTGACCGACCGGGCGCAAGATCTCGGCTGGTCGGCGCCAGGGGCGAACCCTCAACTTTATCGGACCGAGTTTATCGGCACAGGTGGAAAGGTTCTCAAGCTTGATGACTCCCTCAACCCGTCGTATGAGTTCACGGGCAAAGAACTTTACGTGCGAGCACGCGTCACACCAACTCAGACGGGCAAGTTGCCTGGACACAGCCGATCTTTCCGAAATAACAAGAAAGCAGGTCGCTCGAAGGCTCGCGACAAGCGGATCGGAATTCGGCTGGCGCAAATAAACGTCCCGAACCCCGCACAACCAACGTGCGTTGAGGTTATAGGGAACTCCGGCCAGCCCGTTTGGCGGCTGCCCATCTTGCCTTAAGCTGAGCCGAGATCCTCGCCTTGCCGGCGGCGGACATCTTACGCCGTGCTTTCTTCGGTTCTCCAACCGTCCCGTTCTTGCTTTTCGCCTTACCCCACCGTTTCA
The DNA here is from genome assembly GCA_025356925.1 of Limisphaerales bacterium. Taxonomy (GTDB): domain Bacteria; phylum Verrucomicrobiota; class Verrucomicrobiia; order Limisphaerales; family UBA8199; genus JANXQE01. Next base: position 792 of record JANXQE010000596.1, read on the forward strand.
GCGCACCGGCGCGAATATTGGCGAGCCCTTGCGCGCTAAGTCGCCGCTTCCTTGAGGGCATGGCCAGGCTGGATTGAGGACTGGTTCCCAAGAGTTGGGCCAGCTCACTTTGGAGCGCGAGTATGTTCTCTTGGATATCGGCTGCGTGACGGAATTGGCGCGGCGTGAGATTTGCGATTAAGTTCATAATAGATGACGATTCAGCTATAACCTGTGATCTTGACAGCACTTCAAAAGCCCGGTCATGACTTGCCACAGATAGAGCAATCTGACGAGTTTTTCGCGCGAGTCAAGTAAATCGGCGAGCGCGCGGTTGCCGCTTAATGTAGCCGCAGCAGGAGTGTAACGATTCCCACTGTGCCAAAACCGAGCCCAAAACTCGACATGACCAAGGCCTTATGATGCTTGAGGATCTCACCCAGGACCGCATGGGCGGCCAGGAAGATGAACCCACCGCCCACATGCGCGACCACCGCGTCGAGCCAACCGATGCTGATTCGCTGCAAACAGAACCAGCCCACAACCCCGCCCAACAACGTGGTGGCCTCCACGGCAGCCACTCGGACAATGACTCCGCCCCGAGTTAGACCCGCCCCTAACAAAAGTGCGCCCAGGGCAAGTCCCTCCGGGACCTTATGAACACAACTGGCGAGCACCAGAGCAAGGTCCAGGACCCGGCCCCCAGCCAGGTTTGCGAACTGCGCCTCGCGTCCGGCCGCGATCGCAATTCCGTCAGCGGTGCAGTGGATGGCCAGCGCCACCATCATCACCGAGGCGATTTCACTAAATCGATGAGTTGTCGCTTCGTCAAAATGACTGGCAGCGCAGGCGGGGCAGACGTGGTAAACGTATTTTGAAACTAGAGCAAAGAGCACATAGCCCGAGGCCAGCGCGAGCACGACTTCCCACCAGGCCAGGCCGGCAAAACACTCCGGCAGGATCGCAAACACGGTCACGCCCAGCAACGTGCCCGCCCCAAGGCTGATCAAAGCGCACAATCGCTTATGCGAGGTGCCCACGGATGCTCCAAACGCCCCACCCAGGACGGCCAGAGCAAAAGCCAGGCCGACGTACACAGCTAACACATTCGGTGTCATGGTTCTCGCTTCGTTCGGGGGTTCAGGCGTGGGCCGAGCGAGCGGTGCAAGCGGCGCACGCGCCATAAAGCACAATCTCGTGCTCCTGCACCGTGAAACCACTGGGCGCGAGCGAGCGCACGCCCCGCACACAGCCGGGCAGATATGCCACTGATCGAAACGTGCGCGGTCTAAATTTGATAGTCAACTCTCAAATTTGCAATACCCTGCCCGGTTCCGGTCGTCCACAACGCCCGCCAGCAGACTAATGTCGATTCCTTCGTTGACGGAATGGGGTGTGCCCAGGAAAACATCTCCTCGATCAAGCCACGCCAGACGGCCACCGCCGGGAAAACCCTGAACCCTTGAGCCCGCCCAGGTCAGCGTTTCACCAACCCGCGAATAAGTCAGGAGGACCTCACCATTCACGGTCTCCTTGGCAGGACTTGTTTATCGTCCTGCTTTCAGTTGGATCTCGCCGAGTTCGGCAATCGACCGCGACCAAAATGGCACACAAGTCGTCTCATAGCCCGGCCGCTTAACTACCAGCAGACCGAACCGGGGAAAGATATCGACCGGCAAAAAATAAAGGTCCAGTCGTCGCTCCAGCGGCACGGAGAATCGCCCTCCCTCCTGGCTCAGGACGGTCGGGGGCCGGCTGTTGGTAAAAGCCAGATCCGGCGAGGGCGGCGGATAGGTGGAGCGTGAGATGATGACCTCTGCGCCGCTGATCGGCGCGTGCGTAGCCGCGTCCAGGACTGTTCCGGTAGCGCCCGGACTCGTCGTGAACTTAAGCGGGACACAGCTCGAGCATAGCCAACCGCAAATCCACACTCTTATTAGCCAGCCACGTGACCCGGCGGGTGCCTGCCGGGCAGCATCTCCCGCTGCTATGGGAAGCGTTTCCTTCATTGAAGCCGTTACATCCATAAGATTGTTCGAGCGCTTTATCGTAACACTCAGTCACGAACAAGCCAAGAGCATGCTCCCATTGAATTCTCAGCCTCGCCGCAATCGGTTTCTGCCGGTCTCAAACATTGCCTAAGTCCCCTACAAGCGCGCCAGCCCCAAATCTCGATACCGGAAGGACGAGCTCCGGCGAAAGCCCGATCCCCAATCTTACCGGGACAGGTTCTCTTCGCTAACGGATACGAATAGGAAAATCGTGCGGATGGATTTCTTCTGAGGCGTCGGCAGGGCTTTCCAACCCGCGGAGCGGTAGAAATTGTGGCATGCGTCCATGAAGGCCTGTTCGAGCTTGCGCCGCGTTGGCTCTTTTTCCGGTCTAATCCCGCCCGCACAACCCCCGAGCCCATTAAACGAGATAGTGCAGAGCGCCGCGAGAAAGGCCGCCTCGTATAGGCGGTAGAGCTCGTTCCGGTTTAAACCAACGTTCAGGCCCAAACGGCGAGCGGTCCGGCCAAACTTCGTTTTGAACCCTGTTCGCGAGCAACTCGCCAATTCTTCGAAAAAATCCTGGCTTTCAGCGTCCATATTTGATCAGTTGATGTTCTCGGGCGGCTTTTGGATTGGCGACCGTCCCCGTGCGGATAACTCTGAGGTGCCAGCGAGGCTGTGTTCCAACCTCATTTTGTCGATCCCTTAGCGGAATTTGACGCCTGGCAATTCCTTCTGCGGATGCGTTCAACTCAGGCTGTGGATAACTTTCGCCAAATATCGTTTGAAATCTGCGCAACATCGAAGGAGGATGCTCATGAGTGATTTCCCGGATTTGCATTTGTTGTGGCGAACCTTTTTCCTGCAAAGTGAACGAGGGAGTTGATAACCCGAACATTTGCGCCGCCTGTTCCCGGATGGCGGACGGCAGCGATACCGAGTTAGAGATCGATCGATTGCAGCCCGTAATTGAGCCAAGCGCGCTCGTCCACCGCTCGACCGAGGTACAGAACACATCGTGAAGGGGTTTCCCAAAGATTAATCAGTCGTTACAAATTCGAGCAGCAGACAAGCGGGAGCTGGCAGGCTGGAACGTTCCACTGCACAACCCCCTCGCTTCCTGAGGTCTCAAATCTAAGTTCAAAGCACAAGAACGCATGCGCAAAGACGGAAAACGGAGGACCGCCCGCAGATTAAGGTCGAAGCTAACACCGCCAGCGCCGCGACCTTCGGGGGGCGGCGGCGCCGACGCCCAGTTAGACGCGCTAAATCTTCAACTCCCTCCCCCGCCGCAACCAGTCGGCGTCTACCAATCTCTGGTACTCATCGGCAAGTTGGCCTACGCCTCGGGACACGGACCGTTGCGCCTGGATGGCACTTTGATCACAGGACGAGTCGGGCTGGATCTGGACCTGGCCACGGGCAAGGCCGCGGCCCGCCAGGCCGGGCTGACGATCCTTGCGACGCTACGGCAGGCTTTGGGCAGCCTGGAAAAGGTGGAACGCGTGATTAAGATCCTGGGCATGGTGAACTGCACGCCCGAGTTTCAGGAACATCCCCAGGTAATCAATGGCTGCAGCGAGCTGTTTGCTCAGATCTGGGGACCCGATAACGGCGTGGGCGCTCGGAGCGCTGTCGGGATGAATTCGCTGCCAAGCAACATCGCAGTGGAGATCGAGGCGATTTTTCTACTGAAATGAGTTCGGCCAGCGGGGAGCGGACCTGGTACGAAGTCGCGGAGGTTTCCTCCCTCCCCTCCCCTTGCCTGTTGGTTTACCGCCGCCGCGTCGAAGAGAATCTAAGGCGCATGCTCGCCATGGCCAGCGGGGCGGAACATTTGCGCCCTCACATCAAGACCCACAAGATGCAGGAGTTGATCGAACTCCAACTGCGATTGGGTATATCGAAATTCAAATGCGCTACGATTGCAGAGGCCGAGCTGGCGGCCAGGGCCGGGGTGAGCGATCTGTTGCTGGCCTATCAGCCGGTCGGGCCAGCTCCCCAGAGAGTAGCTCAGTTGCTGCGGCGGTTTCCTCAGGTGCGATTTTCAGTGATCGCCGATGACGCCGACGCGCTCCAGGAACTCTCCCGGGCGATTCGGACAACTTTCGGTGGTGGCGGCCGCGCTCACTTGCAGGCGACCCTGGAGGTCTTCCTAGATCTTGATGTCGGCCAGCATCGCACGGGTGTCGCTCCCGGAGCGCAGGCCGTTGAACTTTATCGCTTGATAGCGTCTCTGCCAGGGCTAAGAGCAGTCGGCCTGCACGCCTATGACGGCCATCTTTCCGACCCCGATCCTGTTCGAAGAGCCACTGCTTGTGAGCATGCATTCGCCCCTGTCAAAGCTCTCCGGGCCCGGTTGCAGGAGGCAGGGTTTGCCTTTCCTCGAGTCGTGGCCGGCGGCACGCCCACGTTCCCGTTTCACGCAAGACGCGGGGATGTCGAGTGCAGCCCAGGTACTTGCGTTTTTTGGGATGTCGGCTACGGAACCAAGCTGGGCGATTTGCAGTTCATCCCCGCCGCACTCGTCTTGACCCGCGTGGTCAGCAAGCCAGGACCCCGACGGCTTTGCCTGGACCTTGGCCATAAAGCCATTGCCTCCGAGATGCCCCACCCGCGGGTCATTTTCCTGAATCTGGATGATGCGACTGCCGTCTCCCATAGCGAAGAACATCTAGTCGTGGAAACCGGTCGGAGCTCGGAGTTCAAAGTCGGCGACTGCCTTTATGGTGTGCCTTGGCACATCTGCCCGACCGTCGCGTTGCACTCAGAGGCCGTCGTTATCGAAGACGGCAAGGCTAGCGGGTCCTGGACGGTGGCTGCGCGTGAACGCAGGCTGACCATCTAACAGGATATGCTCTTGTTTGACGCTCACCTTGACCTGGCAATGAACGCGATGGAGTGGAACCGCGATCTCACGCAGCCCATCGCGGGCATTCGTGAGCGTGAATCCGGCCTGACCGATAAGCCAGACCGTGGCCGTGGCACCGTCTGTTTTCCCGAGATGCGCCGTGGGAGCGCTGGGATCTGTGTCGCCACGCAGATAGCGCGGTTTGTTAAGCCTTCGAACCGGTTGGTGGGCTGGCATAGTCCGGCTCAAGCATGGGCTCAAACACAAGGCCAACTCGCTTGGTACCGCGCGATGGAAGAGTCCGGCCATTTGGTTCAAATCACCGATACCGCAGGGCTGGACCGACACCTGGGTTTATGGCAGGGGAACCTGGATCGCACCCATGCCGACGACGCAATGGTCGGAAGCGAAGCCGCGCAGAACCAAGGCACAATACCAATCGGTTACATTCTGAGTCTGGAGGGGGCCGACTCGTTGATCACGCTCCACTACCTGGAACGCGCGTACGAACAAGGGTTGCGCGCTGTGGGGCCGGCGCACTACGGACCTGGCATCTACGCGCAGGGCACAGGCGCGACAGGGGGGCTCGGGTCGAGAGGTCGCGACTTGTTAGCTGAAATGCAGCGGTTAGGCATCATTTTGGACGCAACCCATCTATGCGACGAGAGCTTTGTCGAGGCCATCGACCGCTTCGAAGGACCGATTTGGGCCAGTCACTCGAATTGTCGAGCGCTGGTTCCGCATCACCGCCAATTGAGCGACGAACAGATCAAGTCCCTCGTCGAACGTGGGGCGGTGATCGGTGTCGCCCTGGACGCTTGGATGCTCATCCCGGGTTGGGTTCGAGGCGAAACCACACCGGAGAGTGTCACACTCAGCCTTGAGTGCGTGGTTGACCACATCGACCACGTCTGTCAAGTCGCTGGCAACGCCCGCCATTGCGGAATTGGTTCGGACCTTGATGGAGGTTTTGGCCGCGAGCAATCGCCAGCGGACCTTGACACCATCGCCGACCTGGCGCGACTGCCAGAGGTAATGAAATCGCGAGGTTATGGCGCCCAGGACGTCCAACAAGTCATGCACGGCAATTTCATCCGATTCCTTCGAGAAGCCTGGATGTGATTTGTGGGCTGTTACAATCTGGCACAATTGAGAGCTGTGCTCGCGGCCCGCACCGCACGAACGGTTACGGCTGCACCGGAAGGACCTCGACGGCCTGAATCATGGCCTCGTGGCTTGCGGTGGATTTGAACCGCATCTCGATAATCCCGTTTTGAGCGTGAATTCCAGGAAACTCGCGGGTATAGGCCTTGAACGTCCCCACCTCGTTTCGGACGTTCAGGTTCTCGATCCTCGTGGTCCCGTTGATCGCCACGGTCGTCGGCCGGGATACCGTCTCCCACTTGCCTTCTCGTTCGACCCAAGGAGTCTCCGGAGTATCGGCCCAGTGCAGCCGAACTACGTACGTCCCCGGAGCTACGGTCAAATTTATCCAGAATTCCGACGCGTGAATGCCATAACGATAAATCTCTTCATCCTTGGTGCCACCTATGAACATGGTCCGGCGTGACACCCACCAGCATCGGGCAAGGGTGTCGGCACCAAATCCCAGCCTGGCAACAAACTCCGTGCCGGGGCGCCAAGTGTGCCCTTCGGAGTCGACGTAGTCGGCGCGACCCGTATACCCGAAAATGAGCCGCTGCGGCTCCCGCGATCCCCCACCCGACCCGAAGCCGGCGTCACCGCTCGCCGCGGAATATTGGATGCCATCGATCCGAACCTGTGTCCCGGAGGCGAGTGGATTCTTTTCCCCACGAGCAACTAATTTCAATTCGTGAGATCCGCTTTCGAGCCCTTTCTTTAGGAAAATCGGCTGGTGATTCCGAATCGAAGGATTCCAAAACTCCACAATGGTCGGCTCCTTCATACCGTCCACGAATGCGTCCGCCCAGCCGCCGTCGGGCCCAACCGCACCCAGCAATCGGACCTGGTTGCCGGTGAACCGGAAAGTCATGGCTGCGTCGGCGACGGTGGCCGCATGCAACGACCCGCCCGCCGCAGCGGGATCGGCCACGCGTGTCCAGGGGCCCGAATAAGCGAAGGAAGAGTCGTCGGCTACCTCTTGCGGATCTGCGCCTTCGACCACGATCCGTTTGCGACCATCATGGCGAATCGCCACCATACAATCGCCGTTGGAGAGCGGCTTCACTGAATAGCCGTTGGCGTCCAGCTCTTGCCGTTGTTTGAGCCGCTGGCCATCGGCCTGGACGCTGCTTGGCGCAAAGGCCAGACGCAGAATCTCCTGAGTCCCGGCGGGCGTGTCGTACGTAGAATAGCTGATCCGGCCTTTTTCATAGGCCACTTCGTTGACAACCGAGCTGGACCGCACAATATGGTTTTCGCGATTGGGTCCGAACTCCGCCGGCAGCCAGGCGATGGCCTCCATCACCTGGCATAATGGCCAGGGATGCGCCAGGTTCGACCACTCGCCGGTCGCCACCTGGTCGCCGAACAACCCGTCCTTCACCACGCCGTTAGGCAGACTGTCGTAGGTGGCCATAATCATCATGCGACGCCCGATTTCTCTCGCCCATGGGTCGTTGGCCAGCACGCCATACCGAATGATCGTGGGGCCGGCGGTGTATTGGTTGTAGGACAGAGAGGTGCCGCAGCAGACCGAGGATTCGGGAAAAGCCCACGCGCCGCTGTAAACATCCCCATGAGAGACCGGGTCGGCGCCGTTCCGGTTCCACGCCAGCGAAAGCATGTTCCGCAGGTCGTTGCGCCAATTCGGGTACACCTCAGGGTATTTCATGAAATGATCAGCGCACATGGCCACCATCCCGCACATCATCGGGTTATCCCAATCCCAATAAGTGCGCCCCCAGGTATCATTCACCCACCAGGCCGGAAACATCTTTTCATTAAGAAACCGCTGGCCGGCGTCCCGGGCCTTGAGGATGGCATCCTCCTTGCCCGCATACCCGATGTGAACCAGGTCGTCCAGGAAATCCACGATCAGCGAGGTGGTCCCACTTAGCACGTCAGACCAGCCCACCACGGATGGATCCACATACCGGTTCCACGGAGGCAAATCGGGATTCTTAAACTGACACTTGGCTGCGAAGACATCGCCCCAATGCTTTGCCATCTCGAGGTATCGGGGGTTACCCGTGAGCTTGTGTGCCCGGAGGACTTCAACTCCGGTAATGGCACAAAGATCCAGTTGGCTCCGACCGGCTGGATCGCATTTTCCGTAGGCTTTCCCACGGGTTGGAGTGCTAATTGGAAACGAGGGCCAATCGGCCTTTTGGTCGGTCAGCCCATAATCAAGAATGTAATCTACCGCCAGGGGAATGTAGATGAAAGCGATGGGGTCCCCGCTGTATTGGTAATAAGCGGTTAGTCCTTTGACGATGCTCCACGCCCGCGCGCACAAATCTCCACACATCCAGTCGGTCGTTGGCGGAATGAGGATCGTGCCATCGGGCTTGATGCTCCAATGGGAGTTGTAAACAAAATCGGGAGCGGCCATGACCGCCTTTGGTTTGTCCACCCAGGGATAACGTTTGTACACGTTGATCGCGATGTTGAGGCGCTCGTCCAACTGACCGTTCAAGCCTTGATACCAGGGCGCGATCACACCGTCGGCATCCAGCACCGTCCCGTGTGCGTAATATGAAGGCAGGTTGGTAGAGGCATCGGCTTTGGGTAAGAAACCCGCCTCAGCAAGCAACAGAGCGATCACGGCTGTAATTCCGTGGCGGCACCATGATCGTAGCAACAACCCCGCGCTCGATCGTCGCGCAGCGTCTCGGAGTGCGGCGGCGCTGCGCCGCTTTTCATCGATAGGGGCCAAAAAGCGCCACGCCACTGGCGCATTCCAAAACCCTCGCCGCTCCGAGGTCGGGTTCAAGCAAAGGCAGGTCATTTTCGGAGCGGTCACTTCAAGGGGCGCGCAACCGGAAGAACTGCGGGCCGGAGCCGATCGGCTGCGACACTGTTAAAACACTTCCTTGCGAAATCGGCGCGGTTTGGACGTTTGTCCATTGCGCTGAGGCGAGGGTTGGGCTCGATTGGAGCTGGAACCCGGCAAGCGCGACCGGCCAACTGAGGGCCACGCTGCCCTGACTCGGTTCGAGGGACAATCGGGGGCGGGTGATGAAGCTGCTGAAATCTCCCTTCATGACCGTGCCGACGTCTGCTTGAGAGAGCGCCGTGTTGAAAATAGCGACGTCGTCTATCACCCCGTTCCAGGTGCGGCTGCTGGCCTGGCCCAGTTCTGAGCCGATGAGGACGGCGCCACTGTAGCCGCCATAGCCGAGGGCCGCACTCAATGGGGCCGAGGCAGTGCCGCCCTGGGTCCCTTGGTTGCCGTTGCGATAGATCGTGAGATTGGTTCCATCGTACACCACTGCCCAGTGAACCCATTGATCCAACAAGGGCACCACGGCGGAACTGGTGCCCCACCCGAGCTGCCACCCGGGATTCTGCCTGCTCCACGTATAGAGTTGTCCGTCCCCGCTCGCTCCGGATTCCAACTGGAAGCCCTCCCCGTCATCAATCACAAGGATTCGGCCGTAGGTAGCAACAAACCCACCGCTGCCATCAGAGATCTCGTAAGCCCACGCTGTGATGCTCCAGGGGTTGGTCGCAGTTTGACCCACTTTGAGTGACGCGCTTCCAGGTATGGTCACATAGGCGTGATCGGTTCCATTGTTCGTGAATTGGAGCGCTCCGCCAAAACCCGGCCGGCCGGCAACCCACGTTGGAATGGTCCCGTTCTCGCCGGCCAGCGTCCCTCCGTTATTGAATCCGGAGGAGTCCGTAACGTTCGTCCCTGCGCCTTCGTTAAACCGCCAAAGCCCGACCAGGAGGGCTGTGGTCGTGTTTACGACCAGGACCGCAGGTTGGCTGAGCTGAGAACCAAGCGCATTACTGACCTTGACGGAGTAACTGCCCGATTGGCTCGGTTGGACATTCGTCAACAGCAACATTGCATTGGTCGCGGTCACCAATGAATTGGTCTCATTGAAGTACCACTGGTAGGTCAGTGGCGCCAGGCCATGTGCCACTACCGCGAAGCTCGCCTGAGCGCCCACATCCACCGTCTGGTTGAGCGGTTGGGCCACGAGATTCGCCGGTCCGCCCACGTGAGCGGAAAAATCGCCGGCCATGACGGTTTGGATTTCGGCCTGGGAAAGAGCGCCGGCGAAAATCGCCACATCATCGAGCATACCGTTCCAGTTCCGGGTCCCATCCTGGGCGAGTTCCGAGCCCAACAGGACCGCGCCACTGTAGCCGCTATACCCCAGCGCCGCGCTCAACGGGGCTGAAGCGGTCCCCCCTTGCGCACCCTGATTTGCGTTGCGGTAGATGGTAAAGTTGGTGCCATCGTACACTACGGCCCAATGAACCCATTGATCCAACAGCGGCGCGACCGACGAACTATTGCCCCAGCCAATCTGCCATCCCGTGTTCCGCCGGCTCCACGTATAGAGCTGTCCGTCTCCGTTCGCTCCGGATTCCAACTGGAATGCTTCACCGTTATCCAGAACCATGATCCGACCGTAGGTCGAGACGAATCCATTGTTGCCATCAGAGATTTCGTAGGCCCACGCGGCGATGGTCCAGGGATTGGTCGCGGTCTGCCCTACTCTCAGTGAGGCATTGCCGGGGATGGTGACATAGGCGTGGTCCGTTGCGTTGTTGGTGAACCGCAGCGCCCCACCAAAGCCCGTCTGACCCGATACCCGCCCCGGGACATTTCCATTTTCGCCGCTTAATATTCCATTGTTGTTGAAACCGGAGGAGTCGATGACGTTCGTGCCTGCGCCTTCATTGAAACGCCACAGCCCCACCACCGGCGCGGCGGCGCTCGCGGAATCTCGACACACAACTATCAGCGAGCACAAAACCAACACCCATGACACCCGCGCGAGGAAGGAGTGGAAAACCGTTGAAGGTTTCATAAAATGAGTTCCAGTGGATTGCTTGCGCGCCGTTGTATACAAAGCCCCCAGCGGCGTAAAGTCCTAATCGGCCTACGGAATGCTCTGATGATCGGTGTTCCGCATCCGATACCAGCAGAGGAGCTCTTTCGCCGGAACAATCGCCGGACCCTGTCCCTCTGGCCTGTCCAGGTATAAAAACGCGACGGACGAGCAGGCGAATGGCCGGAGGCGCTCAGGAGCCCATGGATTTACAAACGCGAACTTGAGTCGCTCCTTGAAATGAATCGCATCGCTTTCGTGCACCCGATACATGGCGACACTCGCATTGAGCGTGTCCTTAACCGGCACTCCGTGGTAGGGCCCGATGAATGGACCTTCACGAAAGTACCAGCCACCAAGAAAATAATCCTCCAGCCCAGTGCCGACGATGCGCGGCACTTCCCAATCATCATCGAT
>JANXQE010000644.1 GCA_025356925.1 Limisphaerales bacterium
CCAGCGCAGCTTGACCAGATAGTCGCGGCACGCTTGCTCAGTGGCAAACCACTCCCGAAACTCGATAATCGTCTTCGGATACTCGGGCACTGCACAGAATTACCACAGAAAAGAACAAGAGACAACTGCATAGGCAGAAAATTGAATTCTTCGCTGGAATGAAGCCAAAGCTTTCGTTTGAGCCGCACCTCGTCGTCAAGGAAATGGCAATACCCCCAGGAAGCGAGATCACGCTCCTGACGCGAGGTTGGTGTTTTATCCATGTGACGGCAGGCGTGGGTTACTGGTTGCATTCGCGCGGCCACCACGAACTGGTCACTGGGTCTGTGCTCGTATCCTCGGAGCGAGTTCAGGGAATTGTCCGTGCGAGCCAGGTAGCCGGAATGATGATCCACTTCTTCCGATTGCAGCCGGAAAGACTGACTGGATTGGTGTCGCTGGGTGAGCAGCAGTTTTTGGAACGGGCGGCAACTCAGGATTCCCTCGCGGTCCGACTTTTTCCTCACACGAGTCCGATTTCCGAAAAATTCAAAATAGTTTGCGAGCAACCTAACAACAGCAGCTTCACGTTGCGCCTTCAGTTGCTCGACTTGTTCATCCAAGTTTTCGGTACTGAGTTGGCCAACCAGATGGCCGAGCTCGAACATTCTTTTGACGCCAAAACCAGGTTGATCAAAATGCTCAACGAAACGCCAGCATCGGAACTTTCGGACGTGAGCTTTGGGGATCTGGTGCGTGAGATGCGTTGCACACCGAGGCATCTGAGCCGAATTTTCCACCAGGTGGTCGGGATGTCCTTTCGCAAGAAGCAATCACAGTTGCGACTCGTGCGCGCACAGGAACTTCTGGCGACCACGCAATCGAAGGTGGTGGACGTGGCTTTGGAGAGCGGTTATCAATCACTAAGTCTCTTCAATCTCATGTTCAAGCGGCGATTCGGCACGACACCGGCCAAGTGGCGCGATCAGACCAAGAGCCGGAAGCCGGTCGGCAATGGCGAGGGCCTATATCAAGCGTTGCGGGCTTAGCTTTAAGCCGGTTGCCTAAGAGCCTGTTTTGAAAATGGTTCTGGCTGCGAGACGCAGCCAGAACCCGCAGGCCAGAGGCCCGCGCTACGGTAGCGCAGGCGTCCTTGCCGGCTAGCAGCCTGTCGGGCTTAGAAAATTGTTTTTGCACAAGTGGTTGATAATGAGCTATTAGTAGTTTAGTGAATGAGCTCATCAGTAAATATTATTGTATTGACTATCAACAGCTTCCGCATTTCTTGCGCCCTAAGTCCGACGGGCTGCTAGTTCGGGCGGCTTCTCACCGCTCGAATCATAGAGAGACCATAATTCGTAGAGTCGCTCTAAAGATTGTTCCATCAGTGTGGCGAACAACCGCACGATCGAATGCGGGATGGAACAAGTGTTTCTGATTTACGAGGTTAGACCAATTTTACGAAGTTAGGACGAGGATTTTGCCGCCGGGTGCCGGAAACTATTTCGAGCAAGTGACGGCGGCCCGGATTTTTTTCGTCGCCGCGTCCTTAGGCGAGGATTTGGGCCATTTGACAAGGCTTGCATCGTGGCTAATAATCATCGTAAGAGATCCAATTGTTAATGCGCAGGTCCTCCGCCCGCGGTGGCCATGTGTTGCGCCTTTTTGGGTTCTCGCCTGCGAGTCGGCCGGGGCTGCCTCGTTTGTGCGTGGACCTTGATCGGACCTTGATCGGACCGCTCAAAGAAGTGACTCACAAGGGGTCGGCAACTGCGACAGGAAAACTGAGCCGTATATTGAGAAATGTTATGACGATTCCCGCTCGCAAAAACACCCGCGTATTGCTCCACCAATCGGGCCGCAACCGGCGTGCCATCTTGTGGGCCTGGAAGGCGTCGGCGATTCTAACGATCGCCTGGGGCGTGGCTGAGACCAGTCTTGCGCAATCAACCGCCACCACGGTGATTGCCGGCACAATCACCGTGCCGGGCCAGCACGATGCGTACGTGTTCCAGGTTGCGACTAATTCACGGTTCTACTTCGACGCGCTTACCAACGCTGGCGCCATCGAATGGTCACTCAGCGGACCGGAGGGCATGGTGGTTCAGACCCGATCCTTTGGCAGTTCAGACGCCCAGTCGACAGGAAATCCCACCTTGTCGCTTCCATCGGGAAATTACACACTCACCATCCAAAGCTCCACCGACAGTACCAATGGGTACGCTTTCCGGTTTGTAAACCTGGCGGACGCGACCCTGCTCACCCCCGGGACTGTCGTGAGCAACGCGCTGGCTCCGGCGAATAGAACGGACCTATACCAATTCACCGCCGCAGCGGGAGACCACTATTTCTTTCACGAAATTTCGCGCACGAACCTCGTAAACACGTGGTGGCGCCTCCTGGACCCTTACGGCAACCAGATCTTCAGCCAGGGTTTCTTCGATGTCGGCACGGCTTCGGTGCCGACCACCCTGCCAGCAGCCGGAACCTACACGCTGATGGTGGAGGGATACATCGGCGACGCCGGCAGCGGTGGCTACTCGTTGGCGGTATTGCCCGAGGGAAACGTGCCGCCCGGCCCGTTCACTGGAACACCGATGAACCTGGGCGAGTTAATCATAAGCAACCTGCTGGCCAACACGACAAACGCCTACACTTTCACTCTAAACAGCGAGACTCGAGTGGTAATGGACACGCAGACCAACAGCCCGAACGTGACCTGGACGCTCCAAGGTCCGTCCGGCCTGGTGGCCAACCGCCAATACCTCAACTCCTCGGCGGGTATTTACAACTTCGGGCCGCTCGACTTGCCGGCTGGCAATTACCAACTGAGCCTCCAGAGTGCGGTAGATAGCCCGTACCAGTTCCGGCTGCTCGATTTGGCCAGCGCAGCGGTTTTGACACCCGGCCTGCCGCTTACCAACACCCTCAGCCCCGCCGGTTCGACGGCCCTTTACCGGTTCAACGCCGCCGCAGGCGCGCGCGTCTTCTTTGATAGTCTGACCGTGAACAGTTTGGGGAATGCTGTTTGGCGGTTAGTAGACCCGAACAACACGGTCATTTTTGATACCTCGGTATACACTAGCCAGGGGCCACTCAACTTGAGCGTTGGGGGCACCTATTGGCTTCTGGTCCAGGGGTTTTGGGGCGATGTGGGCAGCGGAAGCTTTGGCTTTAACGTCGCGCCGGTTACCGACAAGTTGCAAGCCTTGACGCTGGGCACGGTCGTCAGCGGCGCGATCAGCTCTCCGGGTCAGCACCAGCAATACACTTTCACATTGGCGGCGCCCACGCGTTTGTATTTCGACTCCCTCACCAATAACAATTTACTAAACTGGAGCCTCGCCGGTCCGGCAGGCAATGTGGTCAACAGCCGCTCCTTCTCGGGGTCAGACTCGCAAAGCATCGGCAATCCGGTGCTTGCCTTGCCCGCAGGCAGTTACACTCTCACGGTACTGGCAAACGGCGACAGCCTGGCCAGCTACCAGTTCCGCCTCTTTGACCTTGCCACGGCCGCTTCACTGACGCCTGGCACGGCAATCCAGGGCAACCTCATCCCTGCTAATGCGACAGTTGCCTACCAGTTCACCCTGTCCGCGCCCGGTAAAATATATTACTCTTTCCAGGGTTCGAGTACCTTGCCAGATGCCTATATCCGACTCGTGGATGCGTTTGGCAACTTCCCGTTGGTAACCTCGCTGGGCAACAGTTTGGGCCCGCTGGCCTTGTTGGCGGGCACGTATACTCTGCTGGTCGAAGGATATGTCGGCGATCCAGGCAGCGGCAGCTATGCCTTCAACATCGTGCCGATTTCGGACGGATTGCAGGCCCTGACAGTGGGCAGCCTCGCCAGCGGCGCGATTGGCTCCCCTGGCCAGCATCAGCAATACACGTTCACACTGGCGGCTCCTGCGCGTATTTACTTCGACGCGCTGACTAACAACAGCGCTCTAAGTTGGTCATTGGATGGGCCGGCGGGCAATATGGTCAACGGGCGTACCTTCACGAGCTCGGATGGTCGGAACGTGAACAATCCCGTGCTTGCCCTGCCGGGCGGCGGCTATACGTTGACGGTGTTTGGCACTAGCGGGGCTGTGGGCGGGTTTCAGTTCCGGCTGCTGGACTTCGCCAGCGCGACACCACTGACCCCGGGCACGCCCGTGAGCGTCAACAGCTTCGTTGCCAATCGCACGGACCTCTATCGCTTCACCGCCGCGGCCGGAGACGAATTCTACTTTGCCGCCCTGAGCTCGACCGGGGTTCCAGATGCTTCCTGGCGCCTGATCGATCCCTACAGCAACGTGGTGTTCAACCAATCCCTCGGGGTCAGTGTCGGCACCAATACCTTGCCAGCGGCGGGAACTTACACGCTTCTGATTGAGGGTTACGTTGGCGACACAGGCCTGGGCTCGTATGCCTTCAATGTAACGTCCGTCGGCAACGTTCCGCCCGGTGCATTCACCGGCAGCCCGCTGACTCTCGGGAGCGTCGTCACCGGCAGCCTTCCCACCAATAACGCCAGCGCGTCTTACGTTTTCACTCTCGCGAACCCCGCGCGTCTCTATTTCGATGCCCTGACGAATGCCAATTGCAATTGGTCGTTAGCCGGGCCGCCTGGCTTGGTGATTAATAACCGCAGCTTCTTGAGTTCCGACAGCGCCGACGCCTTCGACCCGGTGCTGGCCCTGCCGACAGGGGCTTATCAATTGACGGTCACAGGGCTGGCCGGCGGTTACAAGTTTCGAATGTTAGACCTCGCTTCGGCGGCACCTCTCACACTAGGCGTCACGGTGAGCAACACGCTTAGCCCGGCCGACAGCACAGTCTTGTACCAGTTCACCGGGACGGCTGGCCAGCAGTTGTTTTTCGACGGGTTGCCGACGAGTGGTTTTACCTACTCCCCCTATTGCCGGCTCTATGCACCTGCGGGCAATATTCTCGTCAGCACCTATGTCGGCAGCCAGGTCGATTCGTTTATCCTCCCTCAGTCCGGCACGTACACGCTAACCGTTGAAGGCCGAGTTTACGACTTCAACCCCAGCGGCAACTATGCGTTCAACCTCCTGGCAGTCACCTATGCCACCAACACCCTGAATCTGAGTCAAACGATCAATGGGACTCTCGCCACGCCTGGGCAGCGCCAATTCTATACCTTCACACTTCCAACTGCCGCTACTCTTTATTTCGATTCTCTCACCAACGCTAATTTCATTTGGCGGTTGGATGCTCCTTGGGGCCAAATTGCGAACTGGCGAGCGTTCTCCAGTTCGGATGGCGCGGAGGTCTATGACCCATCGTTGCCGTTGCCGCCGGGCGCCTACACTCTGACCGTGGCGGGGGCTAATTTCACGCAGACAGGGGATTATCAATTCCGGGTCCTGAATTTCGCCAACGCCATTCCCTTCGTCCCGGGCACGGTGGTGAGTAACGTTTTGGCCCCGACGGACAGCACCGTCTTGTACCAGTTCGCCGGCACCGCCGGGGACACTTACTACTTCAATGGTCGATTCACCAGTGGGTTTACTTATACTCCACTCTGCCGCCTGTATACGCCCGCAGGAAATATTCTCCTGTCCCAGAGCGTGAACCAGGACGCGAGTCCGGTCATCCTGCCGCAGTCGGGAACCTACACCCTGACGGTCGAGGGCCGGATTTACGACACTCATGCCAGCGGCAGCTACGCCTTCGACCTGGTCGCGAATCCATCCCCGGCGCCGCAGCCGCTCTATCCGTCGACCGCCTTGCCTGACCTCGTTGTGACTGCCGTGACAATCTCCCCGGCCAGTGGTCTCCGATCCGGAGGCATGGCAACGGTGCAATGGACCGATCAGAACGCCGGCACAGGTCCTTCCAGCGGATCGTTTGCCGATCGGGTCACGGTCCGCAACGCGGCCGGTCTGGCCCTGGCCGATGCGTTTCTGCCTTACACCGAGTCCGACCCAGGGAACGGCCCTTTGGCGCCAAACGCAGTTCGCAACCGTCAACTAGCGGTCCAACTACCCGACGGCACGAACAGCGTCGGCACCCTGCGGGCCACGGTGACAGTGAACGCTCAGAACAGCATTGCCGAGAGCAATACGGCCAACAATTCCTCGAGTGCCACCTTCGCCGTCGCGCTGGCGCCCTATCCGGATTTGCTCGTGGAAAACCTCAGAGCGGTACCACCAACGGGCTGGCTTCCGGGCCAGTCGGTCACTCTCGACTGGCGGTTGACCAACTCAGGCTCGGCCTTTGCCAGCACCAACTGGACCGACAGCGTTCTCATCCTCAACACCAACACCCGGAGCATCATTCTCAGCACCACCACCAACTATAACCTCGCCGATCCTGGCAACGGCCCGGTTTCGCCGGGTGATTTTCGGGATCGCACCCTGTCGTTCACAGTGCCGAAGGACGCCAGCGCCGATGGGGTTTTTATCATCACGGTCACCGCCGACAGCGCGCAGCAACTTTTCGAGTACAGCCCCAATCCACCGGCGGGCCTGAGCAATAGCGCCTCCCTGACCTTAATCTCTGCGCCCGACCTTCAGGTGGCCAACCTCAGCGTGCAGCCCGCCATACTTCGATCTGGCACAAACCTGACGGTAAGCTGGCAGGATACCAACAGCGGCAGCGCCGTGGCGCTGGGCAGTTGGTATGACCGGGTAACCATCGTCAATACCAATCTCGGTCTGACGTTGCTGGACACCACCCTCTACTACGACACCAACTCGCTGGGGCCGCTTACCAACGGCTTTGCCGTTAACCGTTTCATCGGGTTCACGCTCCCTACCGGTTCGAACGGGGCCGGCGGATTGCTCATTACGATCACCGTCGATTCGCTCAATACCGTCTTTTCATTCCACCCTCCCGGTGCTGGCCAGGACAATCGAACGCTGGCCATCACCGTGTTTTCCCAACTGGTGCCGCTGCCCGATCTGGTCATCACCGGCCTTACCTCGACCAACAGCGCCTTCACGTCGCAGATCATCACCGCGCAACTGCAGCTGGCGAACCAAGGCCTGGCCGCCGCCAACGGAGACATGCTCCAACGCGTGTTCCTCTCGTCCACGCCGATTCCCGGAACCGGCTCGCTTGCGGCGCAAGCCGACTACAACGGCTCGCTTGCGCAGGGGCAATCCATAGCCCAGTCCGTGAGCCTGCTTTTGCCGGCCATTCCTGGAACCTACTGGCTCATCGCACAAGCCGATGCCAACAACAACATCGTTGAGCTTTCAAAGGACAATAATTATCTTGTCGCGAGCACGCCAATTAGCGTCGCCGGTGCGTACAATGCGAGCGTGCAGGCGGACCTCCATCTCGCGCTCGCCAACACCCCGATTCCCATGCATGGCAAGGCAACGATCGGCGGCACCGGTCAACCGGCCTCCTTTGTTCCAGTAGTCATCCACGTCCAGGTGCGCGGCACCGACCGCACCTTTACCGTACTCACCGCTGCGAACGGCACTTTCACCAACGTATTCCGCCCCCTCCCCACCGAGGCAGGCGTCTACCAACTCTCGGCGGGCCTCCCAGGGGAGACGAGCTTGCCATCCCAGGACACTTTCGTTTTGCAGGGGATGGCCATTTCCCAGGTGTCTTCTTTCGACTTGACCTCCGGCACGAGTGGGACCAACACGGCCCGTGTCGACAACCTGTCGGACATCCCGCTGACCGGGCTTACGGTTACGGTGGTCACCAATCAACCGAACCTGGTTGTGACTGCGAGCCTCGATACCAACTCCCTGGCTGGGTTTGCCAGCGCCAACCTGCGACTCACCGTTCAGGCGCTGGACAGCTCAACCTTCCAAAGTCCGGTCATCCTGCACGTGGCCAGCGCCGAGGGCGCCACAGCCGATGTCAGTGTCCTGGTCCGTGTCGAATCGCTGGTTCCGAAGCTCGTGGTCAGCCCGGTCTCCCTGCAAAGCGCGATGTTGCGCGGCGCACAGAAACCTCTCGCCTTCACCGTTGCCAACCAGGGCGGAGCTCCAACCGGCCCGCTGCAGGTGGTCCTGCCGAACGTGCCGTGGCTCTCGCTGGCCTCGGCCAGCCAGATCCCGCCGTTGGGGCTCGGGTCGAACACTACGGTCACTATCCTCCTCACGCCTGCCGCCGACCTGGCGCTGGGTGACTACAATGGCACCTTAGTTATTCAGGCCACTAATGCGGCTACCCAGGTGCCGTTCTCCTTCCAGGCCGTGTCCGACGCCAAGGGGAACATGCTGGTCAGCGCCGAGGACGAGTACACCTACTTCGCCGCCGGTTCGCCGCGGGTGACCAACGCCCTGGTTGTTCTGAGCGACCCGTTCACCGGCACGCCGGTGCTCACCAATTATACTGGCCCGGACGGCACGGTGCTGCTGACTAACCTGACCGAGGCGTTCTATGTTGTCGATGTCACCGCCGACGCCCATAGCCCGTTCCGGCAGTCCGCGCTGGTTTCCGCCGAGCAGACGACCAATGTCGTCGCCTTCCTGACCAGACAAACTGTTAGCTACAGCTTCACGGTCACACCCACGACGGTCGTGGACCAGTATGTTTTTACCATTGATAGCACGTTTGAAACGCAGGTCCCGGTGCCAGTCCTGACCATCGATCCCGCCTCGCTCGACCTGGCGCAATATCCGGGGCTGGAAGTCCAAGTGCTCTACACGATCGCAAACCATGGCCTGATTGAGGCGGAACATGTCAACCTGGTGTTTCCGAGCACTCCCAGTCTTCAGATCACTGCGCTGGTGACTAACCTCGGCAAACTGGCGGCCAACAGCTCCTTGACGGTGCCCGTGATGATAAAGCGCCTCAACGCGACGAACCCTCCGATGGTGCTCGCACCCAAGTCGCATTCGCCCAAAGACTACCAATCCGGCACCTGTTCGGTGACCGCATCTATGTTGTGGGATTACCTTTGCGGCCCGAACGTGGTGGACAAGAGCACGGCGGCGTACGTCTTCGACTCCACCGGGTGCAACCTGGTTGATCTTTATTCTCAGGTTTACAATCTCGTGCCCGATAATCCACCGGGCGGCGGTGGAGGCGGCGGGTTGATTACTTCGCAGGGCTATTTCGATTACTTGAACTCGTTGAATCCCGTGACCGATTTCGAGGCGCCGCCCGGCTATCATTTCCAGTGCAAATCAACTCCGCCGGCCATCAAGAACGGCCGGACTCCCAAGGCCGGCTCGTCGGTCTGCGCCAAAGTGGATATTCGCCTGGACCAGAAAGGGGTCATCACGCGCGACGCCTTCAAAGCGACATTGGAAATCAACAACGATGACACCAATATTCTGCAAAACGTGCAGGCCCTGCTCCAAATCACTGACCTGCAGGGAACGGTCGTCAGTCCCAACTTCGCCATCTCGGCGCCGGATCTCTCCGGGCTTACGGCAGTCGACGGCACCGGCCTCCTGCCGGCAGCCACGATCGGAACGGCAAGCTGGACGCTGATCCCCACCCTGGATGCCGCGCCGACCAACGGCGCCACAATTTATCTCGTTGGCGGCACGCTCAGCTACACCCAGGACGGCACTCAAATCTCAGTTCCGCTCGCGCCCGCCCCGATCCAGGTGTTCCCGCAACCCGAG
>JANXQE010000643.1 GCA_025356925.1 Limisphaerales bacterium
AGCGGGCCCGCTATCGTCGGCACGGGCACGACCACTCAGGTCTGGATGTCGGACACGAATATGGCGAGGATACTGCAATGGGGCGTGACCGCCGACTCGGTTTGCGCCTCGAATGATACAGGCAGCGTTGTCGTAACCAACGCGGGTATAATCGGTTCAGTGGGTACCAATTTCTTCGACGTGGCTTTGGACAATAACGGGAACATCTTCGCTTGCGCTTTTGTGACGGTTCAGGGGGATCCGTCCCCGCGCGTGTTCCGATATCGCGCCACGGGCACTCTGCCGGAAACCAACGCGGACTGGGCCGTGGGAGGGACCAACGATACCTATGCCGGAGCCAGTGGCATCGCCGTTGACCCGACAGGCTCCTACGTGGCCGTTGCCTTCGAGGGCCCCGACGGGGGCTTTAGCACCAATGGAAACACCAGGATTCTTTGGGCCACTAATGGCGCTGTGGCCGCCAATCTGGATCTCGGCGTCGTCATGGAGGGTGATGCCAACCACGCCGACACCGGTTGCGCCTGGGACGCGGTCGGCAACGTTTACTACATCGATAATTATTTCAGCCGGTGGCGCACCTTTTCACCCCCCGGCACCAACCAGGCCACCACGATAGCCCTGGCGGGAATCCAACTGATCGGTGGGACTCCACCTCCGCCTTCGACGACGCTTCAGATCACGCGGATCACGGTAACCGGAGGGAAGGTTGACATTGATTTTTCGGCAGGCACGAATGACTTAGCGTCTATGTTTGCTGTGCTGGGTGCTGCTGTTGTGAATGGCCCGTTCACCGCCGTCAACGGTGCCACCATCACCCTACTCGGCCCCGGCCGGTTCCAGGCCACGTTCACTGCCGGTCCTACGACTCAATATTTCCGCATCGCGCAGCAGGGCGGAACTACGCCACCCTCGCAGCCGGCGTTCACAACGATTTCTGTTTCCGGGTCAAATATCGTGCTGAGGTTTTCGGGCAGTTCAAGCGACGTCGCGTCGGCTTTCACGATCCTGAGCGCCACCGTGGCGAACGGTTCCTACTCTTCCGACGCCGCTGCCACGATCACCCAAGCCAGCCCAGGCCTCTTCCAAGCCTCGCTGCCAGCCAGCGGACCCACTCATTTTTATCGCGTTCGGAGATAATTTCTGAGGGAACTTGTTCAGATCGAACTGCTGCCCCTCGGCCACGTGCTCCAGGTTGATCGCGGGACACCTTTCCAAGACTTCCTCTTTGGCCTGGGCGTTGAATTTCCCTGCGGCGGGCGAGGCCGATGTAAAGGCTGCAGGGTTAAGGTTCTCTCGGGTTCATTGCGAGTCACGGAAGAAGACCGAGCAAAACTGAGCCCGGCCGAAATGGAGCAAGGGTGGCGCCTGGCGTGCCGCGCCCGAGCTGAGGGCGACCTGAAAATCGATCTGGCTCAATGGGAAGCCGCCATTCTTTCCGACGAGTCCTCCTTCGCATTTATCCCACGCCAGGGGCTCGGCGTCGCAGTTGACCTCGGCACGACAACTCTTGTAGCCCAATTGCTCGACCTGCAGACCGGGCAGGTGTTAGCGGTTCGGACGGCTTTAAACGAACAGGCGAAGCACGGGGCGGACATCATGAGCCGGGTCGAGTTTGCGGTAACCAATCGAGGACAAAGCGAACTCGAGGCTCTCATCCGTGCCCAAATCGGACGACTCATTGGCGAACTGATTGACTCGGCGGTCGGGTCGCGGTTCGACCGAGCCGAGCCTGAGATGATGCCACGGCCTATCGGAGCAAAACCTCGAAGTCGCCCTGCTCTTGAAAGCGTCGTTGTGGTCGGCAACACGGCGATGCACCACCTCTTCAGCGGCCTCAGCGTGGAACCGCTCTCGCACTATCCTTTCGAGCCCGGTTCGCCCGGATTGCACGTGTTCTCCGCGAGCGCGCTGGGCTGGGACTTCGGTGGAAACCCTAAAGTCTATTTCCTGCCGTGCCTTGGCGGATTTGTGGGCAGTGATATCCTCGCGGGCGTGCTCGCGACGAAGCTTCACGAACGCGATTCCCCTGCCCTGCTGATCGATTTGGGGACCAATGGGGAGATTATTCTCGGCAATCGTGAACGACTCCTCTGCGCAGCCACAGCCGCGGGTCCGGCGTTTGAAGGCGCGCGCATCTCCATGGGAATGCGCGCCGCGACCGGTGCCATTTCGGAAGTGCACGCCCTGAACGGACAACTGCATTGCCGTGTACTGGGAGGCACAGCGCCACGCGGCATCTGCGGGAGCGGCCTGGTCGATGCCGCAGCGGCCTGCCTCGACCTCGGTTGGATCCTGCCCAGCGGCCGCCTCCCCAAGGGTGAAATCCTGGAACTCGCCCCGCCAGTCTCGCTCACCCAATGGGATATCCGTGAATTGCAGTTGGCCAAAGGCGCAATCGCGGCCGGCGTTCGCCTCCTGCTCAGTCAGTGGGGCGCAACCCAGACAGACCTTGTGCAGGTCTTCCTGGCCGGCGCGTTTGGAAACTACCTTAACCAGACCAACGCCCAACGCATCGGGTTGCTGCCGTTCCCGCCCCAAGCGATTGTGGCCGCCGGAAACACCGCCTTGCTGGGAGCCAAACTGGCTCTCTTTAGCCTACCCCACGAAGATATCTCTTACCCTAAAATTCTTCAGCAAATCACGCATATCTCCTTAAATGAGGCGCCGGGATTTCAGGATATTTATGTCGAAGAAATGGCGTTTCCTTAACCCAAGCCAGGGAGCGCTGGCGCTCCTCAGGGCAGACCGAGGGTTCCCGATCAACCCGGTCTTTTGTTGACCTGGGTCAAGGAACCTTCAGCCGCCTTGTTGCAAATTATGTCCGCGAAATGACAAAAGATGTGTAGTGAGATTCGGTCGCAGCCGGGACACTCGGTTTCGAAGATTATGAATTGGACGAAAGCAATTGAGTCAGAGGGCCGCGAACAAGCCCGGTGTGAAGTTTGCCCGCTGAGCAGAGTCAAGGCGGGGGTCGCCGTGCGGATCAAGCAGCTTTGCGCGGCGCCGGACGTTCAGAACCGGCTGCGTGAGCTCGGATTTCGCGAAGATCAAATTATCAAACTGCTGACCAGCCAGGCCAACTTCATCTGCCAGGTTTGCGACGCGCGTCTGGCCATTAGCGAGCAATTGGCCAAAATCATCATGGTCGAGCCGCTCCATCCCGCCTGGGCACGCGCCTGATCGGCGGAATCGGGCAGACCGGAAAACCGAAGTACCAAGGCCGGAAGTCGAAAGTTCAATTCGAGAAAGCGAAAGATGCCCAGAACGGCATGAATTCGCCGAGGTGCAGCCCGCGATTGTAATCGAAAACTGCCGTTGGCTGGGCTATGGTTTTCGGCTATGCGATCTACGCATGAGGAGTTGGTTCGGTCGTTTGTCTCTTTTGTGGTGCTGGCCGGCCTGCTGCTGGCCGGTGGTTGCACGACGTTTAATCACGAATGGGCCGATGCCAGCAACACACCAGTCCCCACCAATAGCCTCCTGGGCCGGTGGGAAGGAACATGGTCGAGCGAGGTGAATGCGCATAACGGCAATTTGCGTTGTCTAATCACTCCCAATAAAGACGGCACCTACAACGCCCGTTTCCATGCGATCTACAGGAAGGTGATTGGTTTTGGCTACGCGGTTCCATTGGAGCTGACGGAGACGAATGGTGCTTTCGAATTCAGCGGGCACGCCAACCTGAGTTGGTGGGCGGGCGGTGTCTACTGCTACGAAGGGCATGTGCAAAAAGCGGATTTCTTTTCCACTTACCGTTGCAAGTACGATCATGGCACCTTTCAAATGACCCGACCGACCCAAAGCCCGAAATGACCATTCAAGTCGATCAAGCCCTCCACCTGCCTATTTCACGGAGGCTGTGTGTGAAAAGGCGTTGATAAGCCTATGGAGCTTGTCACTGGGTATCCAGAATGTCTGGAGAATCGCCGGAGCGATGACTGCCACCCTGAGAATCGCTTCGGGAACTGCGCGCGGGTCTCCATTATCGGCGAGTGAGGAAACTGCAGCATAACCCAGCGGAAAAAGGATCCAAACCACGAGCTTATAACCATTCGGAAATCGACGTTTGAACCATTCCCCTAAGTCGCGTTTGAGAATGTTCTGTTTATGGGGCTCAGTTTCGCGTTCAGCTTCTCCTATATTTACCCCCGCGTTATCCATCTCACCAGAGGATTGAGCCGGGTTTGCCACCGGAATAAATTCGTGCTCCAAAGTTCGGATGAATCCCCATTCGGCCACCAAACCTAACCAAGCGATTCCCGAACAGGCAACGACTTCAGGCAGTAACAACCCTTTGCCCCATGGTCCACCTCGAAGCCAAAGGTAAACAACTCCAATAACCACACCGAGCCTGCCGATCATGGAAGCAAGGGCAAGGAACGCCGCCAGCAACGGTTCTGGGATGGCACACCAAAGCAGCCTTGAGAAAAACTTTACGCCCCATGTTGCTGCCGCCAGGACCGCCAGAGGCACTACAAAGCAGTACCACGCGATTGGATTCAACCCATTCTTGAAAGCGTCCTCCTTGCCCCCGATCGCCACGGGAATGAAAACCAAACAAAGGATCAACCCGATGAGCACCCACAAAGCGTAAAACCAAACTACCAAAACTGTCCCAAGATAGTTGTTGGCGAGGCGAAGACCAAGTCGCACCGCCTTCCATCGGCTCGCCGGAAGCTCGGCGCGTTGATGAGAGTAATCAATCATGGCTCGCTCAGGGAATGGGTTAATTTGTCACATGAACCAGGCGTTGACAATTCCTGAGAGACTAATTCCATTTTCAGGCAGCATTTCTAGGTTTTTGGAGGCATTGATTCTCGATGCCGTGCCTTTGACCCACCGGATTCGCTGCGCCTTCCCCCGACTGCTGCGTGAACGCCCCAGATGCACGCACTGTAAAAGAGCAGGCCAAGAATCCAGCGCGTGAGTGGCCTCGCGTTCGTTTTCATGCGTCAAGGTAGTCCGCGAGCGATTGGGCCGATAATCGAAAATCTTTGCGGATTCATCGAAAACGCCAAGGTGGCCGCCGCCTGGAAACCATCCATCTCCTGACGCACCAAGTTGCTGCGCTCCGCCGCCGATCCAGCAAACGGGCTGCCTCTCCAGTCGATCTTACCATCAATGACTTCCTGGACTTCCACCTATCCCGGAAGGGCGTGCGAGTTACTGATGCTCGGTCGCCTTCAGGCTAGCTTACGGGTGGTGCGTTCGCCTCCCAGAAACTTGTGCTGCGGCGTCAGAGTCGATGTTTTTAAGCGCCTCATAAATTGCGTGGCGCAGGTCCTTATCGGGCACTTTGAATAAAAAAACCAGTTTTGGAACTGCCACCTTTGAAAGACTGCCATATTCACCCAAAGCCTCCGTAGCGCATTCTCGGAGGCCATCGTCATCCAAGTATCTTATCAGCAAGGGAATGATGGCCTCAGGTTTCATATGTATTTTTCCCAGGGAAACAGCCGCGGGACCTCGCGTGAAGGCGTCGTGGCCATCGAGCGCTTGAAGAAGCGCGGGAATGGCCGCTTCGGCCGCCGGCCCAAATTCTCCCAACCCCTCCGCCGCGTCGGCTCGGCGGCCATCGGCTTCTCGAAACGAAATGTTGACGCCGGGTAACGAGTTCAGCCTCTCCACCATTGCTATCCTTAGCCTCGAATCATTGGTGTCCTCGAACATGGTTTTCGTCAGTCGGGGAATGATTTCCTGGCTCAACACATGACTGGCTTCATTGCTGGCGGCGGGGTGCTGGCTTCTAATTTGCTCACTCCAATAATCCCGGGACTTTCCTTGATAAAGCTCTTCATGTTCCCCAACAGTTCGAGTCAAAAGCCAAATCACGCCAACCACGAGTCCCAATCCGATGGCCACACTGAGCATAATCGTTACGAGGCGCTGCTTCAGGCTGCGTGAGGACGATGCTGCGTGATCTTCGGACTGGGGCACGCCCGAACATAGCACGACCCGGTTAGGCGTGCGACCATGAAAATTGGCTTGTGCTGACTGGCCGAAACAGGGAATCACAGATTGAACCGAGCCCAAAACCTGCGCTCGAAATTTCGATTTTCGGCCTTCGGCCTTCGGGCTTCCGGCTTCCGGCTCCGCCGGCCCTTACCGATGCCGATTCCAAGCCAGCGCCAACGGAGCGATGGCCAGGTCCGTCAGCGGAAGGACCAGGAACCCCGCCAACGCGATCCAAATCCAGAGGTCGGATCTATTTGTCGCAATACAAATCAGGCCCGCGTAGCCAGCCACGAACAGACCGCACCCAAACCAGCCGCCGCTAATCCAGCCGACTGCCACGACGGTGAGGGCATTCCGCTTCAAGCCAACCCAAAAGGCCACAACTGAGAGCAAGAGCTTGACGGCCAGGCATAGGATCAAAAGTCCCAACCCCCACCGCGCCAGGAAATCCTTGAGGGCGTCGCTGAGCTTGATGGCCGTGATCAACGTGACCAATCCCATGGAGCAAAATGTTCTGCCGAACGTGTTCAGGTTGCTCACCCAGGGGCGTCCGGTCAAACCCGCTCCCATCCCGGCCAGCAGATTTTTCCAGGTCCAAATAATCAGGAGCACCAGCAACGGGACGCAGCCGATTGCGACTGCCGCCGTTCCGTGCGGCGTGATCGCTTCCACCTGTGAAACTGCCACTCCCTTTCCCAGCACAGCCAGCCAGAAGCAGACCGGGACCAGCGTGACCAACCAGGCCAAAGCACTCGTGGCCAGGGCCATCGCCATTTTCGCCATCACAAATCCACCATTGGTCATGGGGCGAACAGCTATATAAATCGGGAGTCCACCGCCGGTAGACTCCAGCGGGTCAAACTTCGCGAACGCCACGGCCAACAATCCGGAGAGGAGGAATGGCACGATCATTGGGATGCAAAGGACCGCTTCCAGCGGGGGAGCATTGGCCGGATCAGAACGCCTGAGCGCCAGAAGAAACCATGGAAAAACCAGCAGCGCAAACCCGCCGGAGATTGCCGGCAGGAGCCACCCATGCCTCTGCCATTCGAGCCAGAATTGCGCTCCGAATGCGGAACGGAATTTCTTGCGCGGCTCTCGTGCCCGCACGGAACGGCACTGGCTCCAAAACATGTAAATCCGCGAAGGCCCTTCCCATCTACCCTGCCGCATCAGTTTCAGGCCCAGCCAGGCAGCGGGGACAGCCGAACCGAGCAAAGCAACCAGGATTGGCCATTGCCAACCGGACAAAGCACTCTCGGG